>JBGZJM010000149.1:0-3002 GCA_041848845.1 Petrimonas sp.
GGGAGGCACCAAACGCGAGAAGGGCATATTCTATTCCACCCTTTACCGCTCATTCCTATGGCCTGCACTTCGCAGCGACACAAACGGCGATTTCACTGACGAACAGGGAAACGTGACAAATACAGGATTCCGCTACTACACCAACCCCTCCTTTTGGGACGATTACCGAAACAAGCTTGTATTGCTGGGCATGATCACTCCCGATGTTACGGCAGACATTATCAAATCGATCATCGACAAAGGAGAAAAGAGAGGAGGGTATATGCCTACATTCTTCCATGGAGACCATGCCTCCGTGTTTGTGGCGGGTAGCTACCTGCGCGGGATCACCAATTTCGACCTGAAAAGGGCTTACCAATTGCTGCTGAAAAATGCGACTATACCCGGTCGGGGTGGCAGACCCTACCTGAATGAATATCTTGAAAAAGGATGGATTTCCGAGAAAGACACAACCGATGTCCCCACATGGGACGAGTACAAAGCGGCCGTCACCAAAACGGTAGAATATGCCTACGACGACTATGCCACGGCGCTAATGGCCAAAGAGCTGGAAGATCATGAAAATTATCAGTCACTGATGCAACGTTCCGCCAACTACAGGCACCTGTTCGACCCATCCACCGGTTTCTGGCGGGGTAAAATTGAAGACGGCAGCTGGATCGAGGACTTCGATCCCTACTATCCCTATTTCGCCTATATGTACCGCGAAGCCAATGCATGGAACTCGCTCTTCTTTGCTCCTCACGATCCGGAAGGTATGATAGCCCTTTATCCAAGCCATAAAGCTGTGGAACAGAAACTCGACTCCCTCTTTACCGAGCCCTGGCGAGGCTATGAGGCACACAACATGACCGGTTTCATCGGGAATTATTGCCACGGGAACCAACCTTCTCACTCGATACCCTATACCTATTACTTTATTGGGAAACAGGAAAAAGCACAATGCGTACTGGACAGCATCATGAACCGTTTCTACGATATGGGAACTGAGAAGCTCGCCTACGCTGGCATGGATGACGCAGGTGAGATGTCGGCCTGGTACGTGTTTAATGCAATCGGGTTATATACATACTCTCCGGCAGATCCAAAATATATAGTTTCCGTGCCGTTATTCGACAAGGTAGAATTTACACTTGGCAATAATACCACCTTCACCATTAAAAAGAAAGGAAAGGGAAAGAAAATTCAACAAATAAGATATGGTGGCGATGCTTTGGATGGCTGGTTTATCACCCATGACCAACTTATGCAAGGCAGTGAGTTGACAATAATAACTACCGAATCAGCGCACATTTCCCATTGAAACACGCTCTCTGAATCACTTGGAAAATATTCTTGCGAATGAGACCTTTCATAAGGCATAATAATTTCTTAATGTCGCAGCGATACTCCTCCAGCGTTCATTTTTATCCACTCCACTGCGCCGGGAACAATGCAGTGCAGAGCTTGAAACACAATATTCTATAATGGATACTGAGAAACGTAAGTGAAACTTGCATCAAAAAAAATCGAACGTGTTTCACCAAATCATCCCATCCAGGAGGGATCGCCTTCAACACTTCATTTGTCAATAACAGCTAAAAATCATACTCACTACAAATTACGAATGTTGAAAATATCAATACGTTGAGGCAATTTCCTGACTTCCGTCATTCTACCGTACCGGCTTTGCCCAATGGGTTATGTATATCAAGGATTCCCCTCCCACACCGCCGTGGATGCTTTGGCGCACGGTGGTTTGTTTCAGTTTTTTTAGCTTAACAACCATTTCCATGCCGGAATTATCTGGATTGTTTTTCCTCTTTCCGTAAACTCTTCTTGCATATCATCCGTTATGATCGTGCCTGTGCGCAGCCCATAAGCATCCATGGCATCGAGAAGCCCGTCAATTTCGCGCTTTCTGGTTTTATCGTTCTCCATGGAGTATGCCACTTGTATCGCCCCGGTAATGGAGTTTCCTTCTTTGATCACGAAATCACACTCCCTTCCCTTTTTGTGATAATAGATCTCTTTACCCCGTCGTTTTAATTCGACATAAACAAGGTTTTCCAACAAATGACCTAAATTATCCGACAGGCTAAAGCCTACACGGCGAACCAACCCGTTATCTATCAAATAAGTCTTTTTCGGATTGAGCAGTTGAGCAGAAAGAGAATAATCAAACTTGTTTGTCTGAAAAACAAGGTAACTGTCGGCAAGAAAACCGATGTATTTTTTTACCGTCGAAGGATTTTTCACTCCGATATAATCAGCCAAATCGCTGTTGGTGGAAAGGCGGGCGTAATTCCCCGCCATATAGAAAACCAACTTCTTTATCTCCTTCTCATTGGTGATATTGTTCCGCACCATGATGTCGCGATACAATATGTTTTCAAATAGCATTTTTAATCCGAGTTCATCTTTTGTTTTTAAGAAACCCGGGAAACCGCCGTCATTGAAATATTCATGGAAGAGGGCTAATATTTCCGCTTTCACGCTTGTTTTGAAGTGATTTTTAACCGGCAATTCAGGCTTTTTGAAAGCGATAAATTCCTTGAACGAGAAAGGATAAAGCTCAAACGGAAGATAACGGCCGGTGAGGTGCGTGCCAAGTTCGCGGCTCAGCATTCTGGCATTTGAGCCGGTAATGAACACTTTATTGCCGGTGTCGTGCAGACGGCGGACAAAACGCTCCCATTGGCAAACGTTCTGAATTTCATCAAAATAAAATGTCTTCTGTTTGCCGAAAAGTTCATAAAAGAGTTCCAAAAGCATTTGAAAATCAGCTACGCTAAAATTAACCAGGCGCTCATCATCAAAATTGAGATGATAATCCTTCTCACTTTGTTTGGTCCTGATTTGTTGTAGCAAAGTAGACTTTCCGCAGCGCCTGACTCCCGAAATAATCACTATGTCCCGAGAATTGAAGAATCTCTCGTCAAACTTTCGCTCAACACTATCTTTTGCCTGTTCAAAATAAGAATCTTGGTCGGCAAATACTTCCATTGCAAATAGAGGTTTCA
>JBGZJM010000150.1:0-19203 GCA_041848845.1 Petrimonas sp.
GTGACCGATAACTATGAGGTGATGCGCATATCCAAAGCCAGCAAAACAGATAACGGCGAAGTACCTCCTTTCCCCGCTTCCTTGAACACTATAGAATGGGTTTGCCTGGTAAAGAACAAGGCACGGGATTTTTATCTTGTCAACAGGGAGAGCACATCGTCAACCGATTACGTTTTGAAAGTACGGAGTAAAGGAACTTACACCATTGGCACAGAGGGAGATGATTGCTCCCTGGCCTTTTCTTATCGGGTTGATGAAAAAGGGCAGCCAACATTGGAGGCGGAATCGGCAAAAACCGTCTCATACCGTTTTCGCATGTCGGTAAATGATTTGGCCCTGCACCGGTTAAATCAGAATTTGAATTTGGGCCTTGATACCTCCATGCCGGGCAATTGGAAAGAACTCATCATGTATGATTGGGAAATAGGCATTCCAATGGAAGGGATAGGCACAGAGTATAAAGCGTCCGGCACGCTGTTGTCTTCCTTTGAAATGCCCGTCGGGGTTTTATAATAAAATCATCCCTGAAAAATAATTTAATCGAATGAAGATTGGTTATCGGTATATTACTATAACGAGCAGAAGTGTATGCCGTTATCCGTTCCGACACCGACAGGTCGTCAATGGCATACAAAATTTACGAATGGCTTCAAACGGCAGCCGGAAAACAAGCGATTTTAAAGAGCGGGTATATAGTCAACTGATAAAAAATACCCGGGTAGTTCAAGGTTTATTTGTATAAAAAAACATAAATAAACCATCCCATAACGGATTTGTCTTTGACAATCATCAAATTTTTTAGCATATTTGTAGTACCATTAAGGGAACCGTCGTGGCAATATTCGGGAAAAATTTTCAATATTATTTGGGTTATGCGCTGAGCGGTGGCGGTGCAAAAGGGTTTGCTCATTTAGGCGCTTTCAAGGTGTTTGAGAGTTACGGCCTGAAACCCGATGTGATTGCAGGTACCAGCGCCGGTGCGCTGGCGGGAGTTTTTTATGCCGACGGTTTTACTCCCGACGAGATCAGCGAGCTGTTCCGAAAGAAAGAGTTCCGGGAATTTATCGGGTTTTCCATCCCCAAAACGGGTTTTTTTAAAAGTTCAGGCTTCGGAAAATTTCTGAGGGACAATTTGCGGTCGAGTTCATTCGAACAACTGAAAATCCCTTTTAAAGCGGTTGCGACCGATTGGGAAAAGGCCCGGACTGTCGTCTTTTCGGAAGGCAGGTCGTTAGTGGATGCCGTGGTGGCATCCTGCTCGGTTCCTATCGTTTTCACCCCCAAGGTTATCGGCGGTGTGTCCTATGTTGACGGCGGATTATTGAAAAATTTTCCGGTTTCCGTTATCCGGGACGAGTGCAAGTACGTTGTCGGGGTGAATGTTTCGCTGATGACACCTTTATCGGACAAAGTCAACATCAAAACTACCGCTGAACATACGTTTAAACTGATGTCGAATTCAAACACGTTGGTAGACAGGAGTTTGTGTGATATCCTTGTAGAAGCGGAGGAAGCGCAAAAGTACTTTATGTTCGATCTGAACAACATCGACAAAATAAGGGAAATAGGATACGATTGCGCTTCTGCAGCGCTTGGTGAAGAAAAATCGCTGGGCATCATCAGAAGGTGTCACCGACATTATCAACTCGAGAAGAAAGTGAAGCAGCGAATAGGCAAATTTAAAAAAACAACGTTATGAAGCCACGTAAGATGTTCATCTATCAACTGTTGCCGCGTCTGCTGGGGAATACTCAGGCCAACAACATTCAAAACGGGACCCTGGAAGAAAACGGATGCGGAAAGTTTAACGATATAACCGATAAGTTTCTCAAACAGTTAAAGAAGAGCGGATATTCTCATGTCTGGCTTATCGGTGTATTGGCGCATGCCTCTGCGACGGATTACACCCAATACGGCATTCCCCGGGAATATCCGGAAATCATTAAGGGCAATGCCGGGTCTCCGTACGCCGTGCGGGACGTTTACGACGTGGATCCTGACTTGGCGGTGAACGTGAACGGCCGGATGCGCGAATTTGAAGCGTTGGTTGAACGTATCCACCGTGCCGGGATGCGGGTGATCATTGATTTTGTGCCGAATCACCTGGCAAGGAACTACCAATCGATAAACCGTCCGGAGGGAGTAGACGAATTTGGCGGCAACGACGACACCTCGGTGGCCTTTTCTCCCGACAACAATTTTTATTACCTGCCGGGTGAGGAGCTGGAGATTCAGTTCCCGGTAAAAAAAATGGCGGAGGTAACCTACAGGGAATCGCCGGCAAAAGTCACCGGAAACGATTGTTTTACCAATAAACCCACCCCTTACGACTGGTATGAGACGGTTAAGCTTAACTACGGCATCGATATCCGGAACGGTTACACAAAACACTTCTCCAAAATTCCCGATACGTGGAACAAGATGAGGAATGTGTTGATCTATTGGTCGAAGAAGAACATTGACGGTTTCCGGGTAGACATGGCGGAAATGGTTCCGCTGGAATTCTGGCAATGGGTGATTCCTCAAGTGAAAAAAAAGTTCCCGGAAATTCTTTTTCTGGCGGAGACATACAATCCCGATGCCTACCGGTTGTTTCTTGCCCACGACAATTTTGATTACTTGTACGATAAAGTAGGGTTATACGACGTTTTGCGCGATGTGGCCTGCGGGTATCGTCCGTCGTCGGACATCACGTATGCCCTGAATAACGTGGGCGATATTCAGCACAAGATGCTCAATTTTATGGAAAACCACGATGAACAACGCGTTGCTTCGGATTATTTTCTGAAAGAAGGAAAGCACGGTACGGCTGCCATGATTGTTACCGCCTGCGTGAATGTAAATCCGGTGATGATCTATTTTGGCCAGGAGCTGGGCGAGCGGGGGATGGATGAAGAGGGGTTCAGCGGCAAAAACGGACGTACCTCCATTTTTGATTATTGGTCGGTAGACACGGTCAGGCGTTGGAACAACAACGGAAAATGGGACGATGAGTTGTTGACAGAAGAAGAAAGGGAGTTGCAGAAATTTTACGCCAAACTTCTTACCTTGTGTAACCGGGAGAGAGCGTTGAGTCACGGGCTCTTTTACGACTTGATGCCTGCGAATTACGACAATCTTGAGTTCGATTCCACCCGGCAGTTCGCGTTCTTGCGCGGTGCCGGGGATGAGCTCATTCTGGCGGTGGCTAATTTTGACAACAAGGAGGTTGAGGTTACGGTAAATATTCCCGCCCACGCGTTGGATTTCTTCGGGATTCCCGGCAACGGGAGTTTTAATGCTTTTCCGTTGTTGTCGGACAGCAAGTTCAATACCGTTTTTTCGACAAATAGCCCGATTCGGATAAAGATTGCGGCAACTTCGGGCGAGTTGTACAAAATTTCCTCTTTGTAAGGTTTTTTTAGAATTTAGTTTGTACTTTTGTCCGTGGAAAGACTATTACAGGGAGAGAATCAATCAATAATTTACTAACTCAATCATAATCAACAAGTCATGCAAGATAAACCGTTTAAAATCTTCTCGGGAACAAAGTCACGTTATTTTGCCGAGAAGGTTTGCAATAGTTTGGGGTGTCCGTTAGGAAATATGATTATCGAGCATTTTGCCGACGGAGAATTTTCAGTTTCATACGAGGAGTCCATTCGGGGAAGACAAGTATTCCTTATTCAGTCCACTTTTCCCAATTCAGATAATCTGATGGAGTTGTTGCTTATGATCGATGCTGCCAAGCGCGCGTCGGCCAAATCCATCATTGCGGTTATTCCTTATTTCGGATGGGCCCGTCAGGACAGAAAAGATAAGCCCCGTGTAAGTATCGGGGCAAAACTGATTGCCGACATGCTCAGCACTGCCGGTATCAGCCGGTTGATCACCATGGACTTGCATGCCGATCAGATTCAGGGTTTCTTCGATGTGCCTGTCGATCATTTATACGCATCGGGGGTTTTTGTGGATTATATGAAAACCTTCAACCGGGAAAATTTGGTGATTGCCACGCCCGATGTAGGCGGAACCAAGCGTGCCAGCGCTTATGCCAAGTTTCTGGGTTGTCCCATGGTCATCTGCTATAAGATCAGGAAAAAAGCGAACGTTATTTCGGATATGCAGATCATCGGGGATGTGGAAGGAATGGATGTGCTGTTGATCGACGATATCGTGGATACTGCGGGAACCATGACCAAAGCGGCCGAGTTGATGATGCAGAACGGTGCCAGGTCTGTAAGAGCCATTGCCAGTCACGCCGTCATGTCGGATCCGGCCAGCGAACGTGTGGAAAATTCTTCGCTTAACGAGATTATATTTACCGACAGCATTCCTTATACAAAATCGTGCAGTAAAGTGAAAGTCTTGTCCGTCGCCGATATGTTTGCCGATGCCATCATGAGGGTGTGCAACAACGAGTCGATAAGTTCATTGTATGTCGTGTAGCAGGAGTATGAAGAAAATTGTTGTTTGTTGTGTTGTTGTGTTGTGTTTCACAGCGGCAGAAGCTCAAAAATTAAATTTTAACAAGAACGGCATATTCAAAATAGTACAGTTTACCGATGTGCATTACGTTCCCGGAAATTCAAGATCGGATACGGCCTTGTTGGCCATTCAGCGGGTATTGGATACGGAAAAGCCCGATATGGTTATCTTCACCGGGGATATTGTAACCGGAAGGCCGGTAAAAACAGGATGGGATACCGTTACAAAATTGGTTGTCGACAGGAAAATACCGTTTGCCGTTGCGTTGGGAAATCACGACGATGAGAGCGGCACAACCCGCCACGAGCTTGAAAAGATTATCACGGGTTACCCGTACAATTGCAACTATCCTGCCGGTGGACAGTTGAGCGGCGTCATGAATAATGTCCTCCCGGTTTACGGAAGCGAAAAAGATATGCAGGTGAAAGCGTTGATTTATTGTTTCGACTCGGGCGCCTACTCAACCGTAAGCGATGTGCCGGGATACGGATGGATAACCTCCGAGGTCATCGACTGGTACAAGAAGCGAAGTTTTCATTTTACCCGGCAAAACAATTTTCAGCCGTTGCCGGCCCTGGCTTATTTCCATATTCCCCTTCCGGAATACCGCCTGGCATTCAATGACGATACCAACAAAAGGGTGGGAGTGCGCAAGGAGGACGAATGCTCCCCCGGTTTAAACTCGGGGATGTTTCTCGCGATGAAAGAGATGCGGGATGTTATGGGCACATTTGCCGGACACGATCACGTTAACAATTATATCGTGAATTATTTCGGTATTGCGTTGGCGTACGGCCAGTTCTCGGGATGGAAAACCACCTATGTGCCGGAAATCAACGGTGCGAGGATTGTTCAGTTGAAGGAAGGAAAGCGTGAATTCGACACCTGGATCAGGCTGCTCGACGGAAGCGTCGAACACAAGGTGACTTTTCCGGCTGGCCTGAAAGGGGATTGAAATTTTATTGCCACCCCCGGTAAACCGGTATATACTCTTTCTTCAATCGTTTGGCAAGCACGTTGCTTTTTTCTGTTCTTTTATCGAGCTTCTCCAGGGATTTCATTTTGTCTTTCCCCGGATCGAAATTATCGGAAAGCAGGATGATCGAAAGGGTTTCTTCGTCTTCGCTCCTGACTTTGAAAGCAACCGTCCGGTTTTCAATAACGTTATTTCTGGCAAGCTTCACTAAAAAATCTTTTCCCGGCACAACTTCAAAGACAACATCATCGTAACCCAGGTTGGTCACCTTTATTCTCTTTATTTTTTGATCTCTGGGCTGTTGGGATTTGCCCAGGTCATCCGTAATGCTTCCACGGATAATTTTGTCGGATTCCGACAGAAATTCCGTCAACGCTCCCTGAACAGGGTAATTATCCGTGCTCACCACCTTTACAACGATGGAGTCCTTTTTAGTGCCGTTGACGGGTTCGCACACCGATTTTTCACCGGGATAACCGGAAGTGTGCACCAGCAAATAATCATCAACATGTTCGTATTCTCCTTCGCCAACCATTCGGGTAAACAGGGCTCCAAAACCGCTTAAGCTAAACGATGCTTTTCCGTTGGAAAAAGACAATGAGTCGTTCCTGTCCTTGTAGTTTCCCTCAAAGTCTTGGGAGAGGAGGGAAAGCGATGCGGATAAAAAAAGAAGGGCGGCGAAATATTTTTTCATCTTGTCAGCCTGAGTCATAAATTGGTATAACGGTACAAAAATAACATTTTTTACGGTCGGAAAGTGTTAAATTTCCGACTATTTTGCCGGTTTCGGTATCCGGGGCGCCCCTCTTGTAACAATTCCGAAGACGACAGCACCTGCAACAAGATGAGGTATCTGAAAAGAAAGAGGGTGTAATCACATTGTGATACACCCTCCTGTAAAATATCGGAGCTTCTCCGCGGGATTTTACTCTTCTTTTTCTTCCGCCTCATATTCTTTCAGGAGCTTATCCTGAACATCGGACGGAACGAGTTCATATTCCGAAAACTTCATGGTGAACGATGCGCGACCACCGGTAAGCGAACTCAATGAAGTGGAATAACTCGACATCTCTTTCAACGGAACGCGGGCTTTCAGTTTTTCAAACCCCTTCTCGCTTTCCATACCCATGATCATGGCGCGACGTCCTTGCAGGTCGCTCATCACATCGCCCATATAGTCGCTGGGAACGGAAACAACCACATCGTAAATGGGTTCCAGAATTTTTGGCCCGGCATTTTTAAATGCGGTGCTGAACGCGTTGCGTCCGGCAAGCATAAACGAGATTTCGTTGGAGTCGACCGGGTGCATCTTGCCGTCGTAAACGATAACACGCACGTCACGGGCATAAGAGCCGGTTAACGGGCCTTGCTCCATGCGTCCCATGATTCCTTTCAGGATGGCCGGGAGGAAACGGGCATCGATCGCACCGCCCACGATGCTGTTCACGAAAACGAGCTTTCCGCCCCAATCGAGGTCGACGGTTTGAACGTCGCGCGATTGTATCTTGAATTCCTGGCCGTTGAAGCGGTAAACCTCCGGCATGGGCATGCCTTCGGTGTAGGGTTCTACAATCAGGTGGACTTCGCCGAACTGGCCGGCGCCACCCGACTGTTTTTTATGGCGGTAATCGGCACGGGACTGTTTGGTGATGGTTTCGCGATACGGAATCTTGGGTTCGAGAAAATCGATTTCAATTTTATCGTTGTTTTCGAGCCTCCATTTCATGGTTTTCAGGTGGAACTCGCCTTGTCCCGAAACGATGGTTTGTTTCAGCTCTTTTGAAACTTCAATAACCAATGACGGATCTTCTTCCCGCATACGGGTCAACGCTTCGCTCAGTTTTTCGGAGTTGGCCTCGGTTCTGGCTTTTACAGCCCTGCGGTAACGCGGCTCGGGGAACTGGATAAAGCTGAACCGGTTGTCCGATCCTTTTGCATTCAGCGTATTGCCGGTACGGACATCTTTCAGCTTGACGGCAGCGGCAATGCTTCCTGCCTGCAGCTCTTCCACCTTGTTACGCATCTGACCGGCAACCAGGTACATCTGCGCGATACGTTCCTTCGAGCTTCTGTCGGCATTGGTCAGGTCGTCCCCTTCTTTTACTTTTCCGCTCATCACCTTGAAGTAGGAAACTTCACCGATGTGCGGTTCAACGGTGGTTTTAAAGAAGAACAGGCTTGTCGGCGCATTCGGATCGGGTTTTACGGTTTCTCCGTCGCTGTTTTGAGGAGCCGCAACCTGGTCGGGCGAGGGTGCCGCCAGGGTCAGGAAGTTCATCAGCCTGTGGACCGCCATGTTTTTTTCTGCCGATACGCAGAATACCGGGAAAAGATCCCGGCTGATCATCCCTTTCTGGATGCCTTCGAGCATCTCTTCTTCGGACAGTGTGCCCTGATCGAAGTATTTTTCCATCAATGTCTCATCGTTTTCAGCTGCTGCTTCCAACAATACCTGATAATATTCGCCGGCTTTTTCTTTTTCGCTGTCGGGGATCTCCAGCACGTCGGGCGCGGCGGCTCCCGGCTTCCATTTATACAGCTTCTGCTTGAGAACATCCACTATTCCGTCGAATGCCGGGCCGCTCCCGGTAGGATACTGGATAGGGGTAACCTTGTTCCCGTAAAATTCTTTCAGGTTGGTGATCGTGTTTTCAAAATCGGCTTTCTCATGGTCAATGCGGTTCATCACAAACATCAGCGGCTTATCAAGGGATTCGATCTGACGGAATTGGTTGATTGTCCCCACTTCTACTCCGCTGGTGGCATCGATCAGCATCACGGCTAAGTCGGTTACTCCAAGCGCCGATGAAATGTTTCCGGAAAAATCGTCCGACCCCGGGCAATCGATCAACGTCATCAACTTGTTTTTCCATTCGTAGGAGAATACGGTCGAGAATACCGAATATCCATACTCCTTTTCAACAGGAAAATAGTCACTCACGGTATTTTTACCCTCTATCGTGCCGCGTCGTTTTATAAGACCACACTCGAAAAGCATTGCTTCAGCGAGGGTGGTCTTGCCCGATCCTGAATTGCCAACAATGGCAATATTCTTGATTTCGTTTGTTTTGTAAACTTTCATGATTCGTAAAATTTATGTTTTTTGAATGTATAAGCCTTTACAATAAAACGACTCTGCTCTTTATGAAAGATACAGAGCCATACTACAAAAATAGCGACGCAAGTTAGCCATTTTTAACGATATCTTCCCCGGTATAAAATATGTTTTATAACATATATTTAAGCTGTTTTTGAGAGAATTACTATTTTCTGGATTTTCAGAGAAAAAAGAATAGTAAAACTTTTTTTATAGGCTTCAATTCGGGGAATGTGAACGGACAAACTATTGTGCCGGCATTTGTTGGGTCGTTGTGCGGCTAAGGATATTCCAAACATTTTTTCCTCCGATTTGTTTTATCAGGTACGGGGCTTTCGACCGTAGCCGGGCGAAAGTTGAACAAACAGTTTCTTAATAACGGCAAACAAAACAAACAACTATGAAACAATTTTTCAACCAACCTCTCGAGGAAGTGTTGCGACAGTTCAATGTGTCTCCTGACAAAGGCCTTTCTTCTGCTGAAGCGAAAAGGAAACTTGAGGAGGCGGGACCTAATCGGCTGGTGTCTAAAAAACAAAAATCCATAGCGACAATATTTTTTGAACAGTTCAGAAGCAGCATGGTGGTTATATTGCTTATAGCCGCGGCTGTGTCGGGTGTTATCGGGATGATGGAGGGCGAGGGGCTGACCGAAACCTTCATTATCCTGGCTATCCTTATCGTTAACGCCATTATCGGCGTGGTGGAAGAGTCCAAGGCTCGGTCATCGCTCGAGGCGTTGAACAAGATGGGCGCGCCGCGGTCGAAGGTATTGCGGGACGGAGAAGTGAGCGAAATGGTATCCGCGCAACTTGTTCCGGGCGATATAGTGGTTCTCGACACCGGCGATATTATTCCGGCGGATATGCGTCTTATCGAAGCGGTAAACCTGAAGATTCAGGAATCGGCACTCACGGGAGAATCGGTGCCGGCGGAAAAAAGTACGCGGGCAATTGATGCGGAAGACGTTCCGCTGGGTGACCGCGACAACATGGCTTTTTCTACCGGTGTGATAACTTACGGGCGGGGAAAAGGAGTGATTGTCGGCACGGGAATGGATACCGAGGTGGGGAAGATTGCCGGTATGCTGCAAAGCGCACAGGAGACGGAGACGCCTATGGGAAAACGGTTGGAGGAGCTCGGGAAAATTCTGGGTTATGTGGCGCTTGGCATCTGTGTGCTGATTTTTGCCGTGGGCATGCTGTATGGAAATCACTGGCTGGAGATGTTTATGATGGCCGTAAGCCTTGCCGTGGCAGCTATTCCCGAAGGGTTGCAGATCGTATCGACCATTGTGCTGGCCATTGGTGTCCAGCGCCTGGTGAAGCTTAACGCCATCGTGCGCACATTGCCGTCGGTTGAATCGTTGGGAAGCACCACCGTGATCTGCTCCGACAAGACGGGAACGCTCACGCAAAATAAAATGACCGTGGTGGAAGGAATGGTAAGCGGAAATCGCGTCGATTTCAGAAATCCGCCCCTTCCCGAAGAGTTAAGCGACGATGAAAAAACACTGCTGGGCTCATCGCTCCTTTGTACCGATGCTCACCTGAAAATGTTGTCCGACGGCACACACGAAAACGCCGGCGACCCTACCGAAACGGCTATTGTGGATGTCGCTCTTGCCCTGAACCTGAACAAGAACGAAGAAGAGCGGAAATATCCGCGTGTTTCGGAAGTACCTTTCGATTCGGAACGCAAGCGGATGGCCACCGTCAATCAAATGACCGACGGAAAGTTGCGTGTGAACGTCAAGGGCGGTCTCGACGAAGTGCTGGCGGTTACCACGCATATCCTGATGCACGGGAAAGTCCGTGCCATTACCGGAGAAGACATAACCACCATCCGGAACGAAAACAACCGGATGGCTACGTCTGCGCTGCGGGTTCTTTCCGTGGCGTACAGAGACATGGACCGGCTCCCCGACCGCGTGGACGCGGAGACCATTGAAAACAACCTGGTGTTTGTCGGCATGCTGGGAATGATCGACCCCGCCCGTCCCGAAGTGGTGGAAGCCGTAAAGAAATGCAAGACCGCGGGAATCCGCCCGGTGATGATAACGGGTGACCATAAGGTGACCGCCGTGGCCATTGCCGGTGAGATCGGAATCTATGGCGAAGGCGACAAGGCAGTGGCTGGAAATGTGTTGCAGGAAATATCCGACGAGGAGCTTTATCGCGACATAGAGAAATACTCGGTTTATGCGCGTGTGGCGCCCGAACACAAGGTGAGGATAGTAAAAGCATGGCAATCGCACGGGGATATCGTGGCGATGACCGGCGATGGGGTGAACGATGCCCCGGCGCTTAAGCAGGCCGATATTGGCGTCTCTATGGGGATTGTGGGTACCGAGGTGGCCAAAGACGCATCGGACGTGGTGCTTGTCGATGACAATTTTGCCACCATCGTCGGGGCTGTAGAAGAGGGCCGCCGCATTTACGACAATATTCTCAAAGCCATTCAATTCCTGTTGTCCGCCAATGTGGGCGAAGTGTTGCTGATTCTTATCGCCTCTCTCTTCAACCTGGGAAATCCGCTCACGCCCATCATGATCCTCTGGATAAATCTGGTTACCGATAGCCTTCCGGCATTGGCGCTGAGCATGGACCCGGCGGAAAAAGACATCATGACCCGCCGTCCGCGCGATCCGAAGCGGGGCTTTTTCACCCGGGGAATGACCTGGCGCATTTTTTACCAGGGGATGACCATTGGCCTGATCTCGCTGGCTGCTTACCTGGTAGGATTCAACGACGGCGGACAACAACTGGGGCAGACCATGGCGTTTGCGGTGTTGGCTTTTTCACAACTGCTGCACGTGCGTAACCTGCATTCCAACAGGCGGTCGTCTTTCAGTACAAGCCTAATGAGCAACAAGATGCTGGTGCTTGCCATTCTCGTGTCGGCTGCGTTGATGCTTCTTGTCTTGTTTATACCCGCCGTTCGCGACATCTTTAAAGTTGCCGAAATGGATGGAACGCACTGGCTGTATGTCATCGGGTTGTCGTTTGTTCCGATTGTCGTGGTAGAAGCGGTGAAATTGCTGGGGATAAACCATACCCGGGACGAGTATTAATACAACTTGATTTGTACTTGCTATTTTTTGTAATAAATTGTAAAATGAGATGAAGATTTTATATCTTTGCGTTCGAAATTTGAAGTCATTTGTTTCAAATAATAAAAACATTTGCTCGTCGACAGTAATTCTCTAACTAACAATAAATAATGGGTAAGTACAAGATTAAAACCCTGAACGGAATTTCCGAATCGGGGTTGGAAAAATTCGGACAGAACTTTGAAGTAGGTGAAAACATAGAAGCGCCGCATGGAATTATTTTACGCAGCGCGTCGTTGCATGAGATGGAGTTTCCCGACAGCTTGCATTGCATAGCGCGTGCCGGAGCCGGTGTAAACAATATTCCCATAGACAAATGCGCGGAAAAAGGGATTGTTGTTTTCAATACGCCGGGAGCCAATGCCAATGCGGTGAAGGAACTCGCAATTGCTGCCATGCTTTTGTCGTCGCGGAAGATTGTGGAAGGGATTAACTGGACACGGTCGTTGACGGGAGATGATGTGCCCAAGCAGGTGGAAAAAGGAAAAGCGCAATTTGTAGGACCGGAGATTCGCGATAAAAAGCTGGGTGTGATTGGTCTTGGAGCTATTGGAGTAATGGTTGCCAATGCGGCGGTAAACATGGAGATGGATGTTTACGGATACGATCCCTATATCTCCGTCGACCATGCGTGGGGTTTATCGCGCTCGGTGAAAAAAGCGAACGATCTGAAAAAAGTTTTCAAACACTGCGACTACATCACGCTGCACATCCCTTTAACGGACGAGACAAGAGGCATGCTGAGCAAGGAGGCGTTTGTCCAAATGAAAGAGGGGGTGCGGATAATCAATCTTTCCCGGGGAGAGCTTGTGAACGATGCGGACATGATCGATGCTTTGGGTGCCGGTATCGTGAGCGAGTATGTGACTGATTTCCCCAACGAAAAGGTGATCAATGTCTCCGGTGTTATTCCTGTTCCGCACTTAGGCGCTTCTACTCCGGAGAGTGAAAATAACTGTGCCGTGATGGCCGTATTGCAGACGAAAGACTTCCTGGAGAACGGTAATATCCGGAACTCGGTGAATTTTCCGGTATGCGACATGGGCATCAGTATCGTGAAACACCGGTTAACCATTGCTCACAAAAACATACCCAAAATGCTGGGGCAAATCTCCGCCGTACTGGCCGAGCAGGGCACCAATATTGCCAACATGATCAACCGAAGCCGCGGTGATTACGCTTACACGATGGTGGATCTGGAGGAAGAGATTACCGATGAAAACGTGAAACGCATCAAAGCCATTACGGGTGTGTTGAAAGTAAGGGTTATCTAATGGCCAGGTGCCAGCTGTGTTCGGCATCGTTTTCACGCCTGTTGCTGTTGAACAGTTTCGTTTTGCGTTGAATGTATTTCAATTGGTCGATCTCTTTTATGAAACTGATCTGTCTCAATAGGTGAGTTTCTTCTGTTTCCGTTTGTTTTTTGTTTTTCAGACTGCATGGCCGACTGTATTTTATTCGGTTTTTTTATTTTTTCTCCAGATCTGGTAGGAATTTACCAAATTCTGCCACAGGACGTACAGTCCGGGTCCGAGCGATGCTACCGGGTTCAAATAGGTTTGCGTGAGCCAGATGGCAAGAATCGTGTTCTTTTGTCCCAATCCCTGCCCTCCGGCAATGGTCCTGTCAAATTTTGACCCGATCATCCGTCCTGTTCCAAATTGCACCAGGCAAACGGCTAAGGATAGAATTCCGATAACAAGCTCAAGGGTGTATTTCTCATCGTCTTGCGCAATCACAAAATTGGCCACGTTCCCGATAACTACCGTAAGGGCCGCCGCCCAGATATAAAAGGAGACGATTTGTGCCGAACGGACTTTCCGGTGGAGGTCGGGCGATGCCTTCTTCAAAAACAAGGCGATGAGAAAGGGGAGAACAATTATGGGAACTACCTTTCGGAAAATGTACCAAAACGACGTGATAAACGGAACTTCGCTACCCGTATGGCCAATCAGCGACAGGTAGAGCGGGGCCACAAAGGCCACGGAAAGATTACTGAACAGGGAAAAAGCGGCAACGGAAGCAATGTTTCCTCCCAAGATGCTTGCGACCACCGGAGCCGAGGTGGCTGTAGGGGCCAGCACGCAAATCATGACCGCCTGTGCCAGTGTCTCATTGAACGGCCTGACGGCAAGATAGATCAATGCGCTTCCGAGGTATTGGATAGCCAGCAGAATATAATGGAATTCAGTCAACCGGATATCGCTCCAGGAGATGCGGGAGTAGGTGATAAAGAGCATCAGTGAAAGGAGGTACGGGGTAACGGGTGACAATATGGTCAACGGGTCGTGAAAGGCTATCCCGATGACCATCGCTACCGGAAGCAGGTATTTTTCCAGAAATTTTTGCATATAAAAAGTTCAGGATTTAATGTTCAGGGCTCAAAGTTAATCGCGTTGAACTTTTACTTGTAATAACTTCCCGGATCGGTTGAGGTGTCGGATTTGCGAAGCTTGTCTTTCAAACGAATATCGAGCATCCACTGTTTTTTATCGAAAACAAAATCGCGGATAAACCGCTCAATTTCCGGCAGAAATTCTGTCATGGGGTATTCCGACACATCGTGCCCGATATCTTCCATCGTGTAAAACGTGTAGGGGTATCCCTGCTCCTTGAAACGTTTTGCCAAAGACTTTGAGCCAAAGACGCCCAACTTGAAGAACCGGGTTTTGTCGTAGGGAACCAGCTTGTCTTTACTCCCGTGGAAAAACAGGGTGGGGGCGGGAGCCGTGTCGTAGGAAGGAGTACCTTCCTTGCTGAAAACCGATCCCGCAAAAGCAATCACGCCGGCATACCGGAAATCATCCGGCAATACTTTTGCCGCCTGCCGGTGGTTGCATTTCTCGTAATCGGCCTGTAAAACCGTCATCGCACCGGCACTTGAGCCGCTGATGATGATTCTCGTAGTGTCGATATTCAGTTCGCCGGCATGCTGAAGCAAATAACCCGTGGCGGAGTAAACATCCTCAACGGCCATGGCAATAGCTTGCTGCAACGGTTTGTTGTTGAATATGCCGGGTGCTTTTTGCCCTTTCATTCCCAACCGGTAATCGATGGAAACTACTTTGAAGCCTTTGTTTGCAAAATGACGGAAGTAATCGGTGTACAGGGCGGCATCGCGTGTTCCTTCCTTAAACCCGCCACCGAAGACAAACAGCAGGCATGGCTGGACGGATACCGGTAAGGAGCCGGAAGAATAAATATCCATCTTCAGTTCCTGTTGGTCTTTTACGGCGAAAATCCGGGTTTCTTTCCTTATCCCGGCAGGATGAAGAAAAAGCGGAGTAAGCAGGACGATAAATAATGCTGTTAATTTTCTGCGGTTCATACGGATTTTTATTTATTGTCTTTCGGGCTCCATTCTCCTGAACCCTGATCCTTCTCTATAAACGCTTTTATGGCCTTGTACGCCACTTCTTTTGCCCGGTCGAAATCATCGTTCAGGATAATCATATCGAACCGGGAGGCGTGACTCATTTCAAATTCGGCTTTTGCCAGACGCCCTTCGATGATTTCGGGAGAATCGGTTCCGCGCTTCTCCAGTCGTTGGCGGAGAGCCTGCACCGACGGCGGCATCACAAAAATACTCAATGCGCGGTCTCCGTATATTTTCTTCACGTTCAGCCCGCCGATACAGTCGATATCAAAAATCGCGTTTTTCCCCTCAGCGAGAATACGGTCTACTTCACTTTTTAACGTGCCGTAGAATTTATCGGGATAGACCTCCTCGTATTCCAGAAAATCACCTTCTGCAATCTTTTTTTTAAATTCCTGGGGGGTGAGAAAAAAATACTCCACACCGTTCTTTTCTTCACCGCGCGGTAAGCGGCTGGTGGCCGAGATAGAGAACTGCAGGTTTAAATCCTGTGCCAGCATGTGTCGTACGATGGTGGATTTGCCTGCTCCCGATGGCGCCGAAAAAATGATTAATTTTGACATAACTATAACACATTCAGTATCTGTTCTTTTATTTGCTCCAGTTCGTCTTTCATCCGGACTACGATTCGTTGCATGTCGCTATGGTTTGATTTTGAGCCCAATGTATTGATTTCACGTCCCATTTCCTGTGCGATGAATCCCAGTTTTTTGCCTTGTGATTTTTTCTCGTCCAGTGTTTCGATAAAATAATCCAAATGGTTGGTTAAGCGCGATTTCTCTTCGTTCACATCCAGCTTCTCGATGTAATAAATCATTTCCTGCTCAAACCGGTTGGTATCGTATTCCTTGTTTTCGAGCGTTGCCAGTCCGTCGTAAATGCGTGATTTTACTTTTTCGATCCTTTCACTTTCGTACGGTTCGATTTCCTGTAGCAATCGGCGGATATTGGCGATTTTTTCCTCCAGCAGCTTTCGAAGCATCTCTCCTTCCTGTACCCGGAATCCGATCAGCTCATTTACCGCTTTTTGAATCGTTTCTTCGATGATGGACCACTCCTCTTCGTTCAATTCTTCCACGTCCTGTTTCATGACATCGGGCAAACGCAGCAAGGTCTGGAACCAATCTTGAGGAAGGCCGATATTGAGTTCCCCGGCCAACGCTGTTATTTCCTGGTGGTATTGTTTCAGGAGCGTGTGATCGATAGTGGCGGAAACGTCTTTTGAAATATGTTCCACCGTAAACGACAAGTCTATTTTACCGCGTTCCAGTTCTTTCGACAGCCAATTCCGCAAACCGATTTCCTTTTCCCTGTAAATCATGGGAATCCGGGTGAATAAATCGAACTGCTTGCTGTTCAGCGATTTAATCTCTATGGTCAGTTTCTTGTGCGGAAGTTCTACAACGGCTTTTCCGTAGCCGGTCATTGAGTGTACCATTTCAACTTTTTTTACAAAGGTAGTTATATTCATCGGTTTTTGGGTGTGAGAGCACAAAAAAAGCCGTTCCTGGGAACGGCTTTTTTTCGTATTTTGCTCGGAATCAAGCGTTTTCGTTTTCATCTTCGTTGGGCACAATAAGTTTGTAGCCTTTACCGTGGATGTTGATGATCTCGATGTTCGATTCGGGTTTCAGTAATTTGCGCAACTTGGTGATATACACATCCATACTGCGGGCGTTGAAATAGGTGTCTTCTTCCCAGATCTGTTTCAGCGCATGGTTGCGTTCCAGGATATCGTTGGCGTGTGAGCAGAGCAGCGAAAGCAACTCCGATTCTTTTGTGGTGAGTTTTGTTTGCTCCTCGCCGATTTGTAAAATTTGCTTTTGCGTGTCAAAAGTCATTTCACCGAATTTATAGATCTGCTGTTCTTTCGGCTTTTTACCTTTCACGCGACGGATGATGGCTTCGATGCGAAGTACCAGTTCCTCCATGCTGAATGGCTTGGTAATATAGTCGTCTGCCCCCGCCTTGAATCCTTCCAAAACATCGTCTTTCATGTTTTTGGCCGTCAAAAATATAACGGGAATCTCGGTGTTGATGTTTCTGATTTCCTTCACCAGCGTGATACCGTCTTTCTTGGGCATCATTACGTCAACAATGCACAGGTCGTACTTTGTCTTCACAAATCCTTTGAACCCCGCTTCTCCATCGGGGAAAAGGTCTGTTTCAAATCCTTTTGCCTGCAGATATTCTCTGAGCAACATGCCAAGATTTTCGTCATCTTCGCATAAAAATAGTTTTAATTTTTCTTCCATATTATTTCTGTGTTATTACGGGTAAACTTATTATAAATTTTGTTCCTTTGCCCAATTCGCTTTCTGCTCGAATTGACCCTCCCAGGTCGGTTATGATTTTTTTCACGTAAGCAAGCCCCAATCCAAATCCTTTCACATCGTGAATGTTTCCGGTGGAAACGCGATAAAACCGGTCAAATATCTTTTTCACATCTTCTCTCTTTATCCCGATTCCGTTGTCTTCTACCGAAATCGTTATTTTGTTGCCTTCGTTCCGGGTGCGAATCATCAATACGGGAGGCACATCTTCTCTTTTGTATTTCAGCGCGTTGTCGAGCAGATTAAAGAGCACGTTGGTAAAGTGCATTTCGTCGATGTTGACCATCGTATTTTCTGCCTGCAGGTCGATATCGAGCTCGCCATTGAATTTCTCCACTTTCAGTATGTGGGTGTTGGCCACATTTACAACGATATCGTTCAAATCCACCTCTTTGATTTTCAGTGTGGCTTTCTGTTTATCGAACAGCGACATTTGAAGAACCTTTTCTACCTGAAAACTCAATCGTTTAGTTTCATCGTTGATCACACCGGCCACGTGTTTGAACACTTCGGGCGATTTGGTGATGGATTCGTCCTTCAGCATTTGCGAAGCCAGCGAGATGGTCGAAACGGGCGTTTTCAGTTCGTGGGTCATGTTGTTGATAAAGTCGTTCTTCATTTCCGACAATCGTTTTTGCCTGAACAGACTCACAATCGTAAAAATGAACGTAACCAAGAGGATGAACGTAAAAATCATGGAGGGCACAAAAAATGAGAGTTCGCTGTACACAAAGTCCCTTTTTGTTGGGAAATATACTTTCAGCGAGTTCAGTCTCGACGGCGGATCGTTTGGAAACAAAATCTGAGTATAGGTTGATTTTTCATCCCTGGCGGAAAATCCGGGTGAAGAATAAACTATCCTGTTGTTGAAGTCGATGACCTGAAAACTGTAAGGAACGTTTAAAGCGCTGTTTAGCAACTCGGAACGGATATATTTGTCCAAATCGTAAAAATTTATCCGTTCCTCAATCGGATCGCTGCTTGCCCTGTACAGGAGTTTTAAAATAACCTCATTCATCAGCGCCTGTTCGTACAGGTAACGTTTTGAAAACGATTGTTGCAAGTCAAACGAAGTTTTTGAGATCGTGTTTACGCCGTGCCGTGGCGATAAAAACACCCTTCCCCTTCCTATTTCGTCGATAGAACTCTGGTTTTGAATGATCTGCTCAATCCTTGTTTCACTTCCATCGGGTTTTGTATTTGTAATGGTTGCCCGGGTTTGTTCGGTAACGATGTTGGTTGAAGATCCTGACTGTTTGTACTGAGAGTATCTGTTTTCCGATTCCAGCATATCTTCCTCCAGGTATCGCCGGGTTTGTTCCTGTTCCAGATCTCTCGACACATTAATAAGGCTTCTCTTCACCATCTCGTTAAATTGCTGTTCCCTCACAGACATACTTGCTTTCATATACCTTACCTGAAGGAATAACAACGAGAAGAAAGCTACGAACATAACTACTGCAAGCAACCAGATAGTCGATTTTTTCATACTTTTGCTTTACCTGTCTCCGTTTTTTTAGTTGACAAATTTAAAAATATTAAAGAACGTTTTTAGTAATCGATTTAACAAATAAACGGCTTTTTTGTTTAACATATCCCCTTAAAATTATAAAAAATCGTAAAAGGAGTTGGCTTACAACATTATTTAAGAGAATAGTTAAAATGCGGCTTTCTTTTTAGGGAAAATTTGCGTTAGCAGGAACAGTCGATATCTCGGGGTCATGTTGCTATTACGGAGGGTCAGGCGTTTTCCCTTTGCCGGTTTTGAAGATCCTCTGCCTTTATTCTTTTCTCTTCCGCATCACGTTGATCGGCAAGTTTCAGTAATTTTTTCGCCTCCAC
>JBGZJM010000151.1:0-9431 GCA_041848845.1 Petrimonas sp.
GTTACCCACGCACCGTGCCGGGTGCACACGAAGGCCGCCCGGTCCACGGCCGCCAGATGTGCTTCTTCGAGCGTTTGACCGGCAAGGATGGACGAGATGAACGCACCCGTAAACGAATCGCCCGCACCCACGGTATCCGCCACTTTCACGCGCGGCGTTTGGATGCGCGAGTGCGTGTGGGGCGTGAAAACCGTGCTGTAATCGGCACCGGCGGTCAGGATCATGTACTTCAGGTTGAAGGTTTCCACGAACCATCGGCAGGCATCGGCCTCTTTTTTCCCTTCGATCTCAAAGATCCTTTTCATCAACAGCAACTCTTCATCATTGATTTTGAAAACGTTGCAATTACGCAGTGAGGAAACGATGATTTCCTTCGAATAATAGTGCTGGCGGATATTCACATCGAGAATGCGGTACGCGTCTTCGGCCACGAAGGAGAGCAGGGCCTGTATGGTCTCGCGCGAGGTTTCCGACCGTTGTGCCAGCGTGCCGAAACAAACGGCATCGGCCTTTTTTGCCAATTGTTTCATCTCTTCGGTAAGCGGAATGTGATCCCACGCCACGCCCTCGATGATGGTGTAGTTGGGAATTCCGTCTTTCAGTTCCACCAGAACAGTTCCTGTGGGATACTCCACGCGCGGGATGATGTGCCCGATACCGATTTTGTCGATTTCGGCCATGATTTCATCGCCCAGCGGGTCGTTGCCTACCGCGCTGACGGCATAACTTTCGGCTCCGAGCCGCGAGGCGTGATACACGAAGTTGATGGGGGCGCCGCCCGCCTTTTTACCCGTGGGCAGCACATCCCACAACAGCTCGCCGATTCCGATGATAATGGGTTTCTTTTTCATGTGATTTTATTTAGTCGTTTTCCAGATTGATTTCAACTCCGTGATGCGGGCTTCTTTAAGGTTGATCTTCCCGTTTTCAGCGAAGATCTCCATTTGGTCGAAGGCTTCGGATGGATACACCACATTGGTGACAACCACTTTTCCGTCGGACGTGAAAAATTCCACCGACGAAGTATCTAGAAGGATGCGCCACGTAGCTGTTTCCGGGTTCACGATAAAGGGTACTGTTTGCTTCGACGGGAAATTTTCGGAAATCTCTTCGCCGGCAGCATGGGTTCTGTCCGCATAGAAATAGTTATCCACATTGTCGTATCCGATGGTATAATATTCTCCGGCGGAATTTTTGAACGTAATGCCGTACTTTCCGGGAAAGTCCATCCGGGTGTTCTCTTTCACATCGAAAGTCAGCAAAACTTCCACCGGCGCTTTGGCAAACGGCGTTTTTTCGAAGATGACTTTGCTGTTCGTAATTTCCGCGTCCTTTATCGATTCAGTTTCTCCATACAGTTTTTCGATCTCTTTTACCGGCTTGGAGGTCAGCAAATACCTGCCGCCGGCATCCACCAACCCCAAATCGCGCGGAAAAGTGGCTGCGCCGCTCCACACCTGGGTGGGTTTTTCACCGGCATATTGCCAGTTGTTCATCCAGCCGACGAGGATACGCCGGTTATCGGGAGCGTTGCTCCAGGTAACGCCGGCATAGTTGTCTTTTCCGTAATCCATCCACAGCGTAACGTCCTGGTGGGACGTGAAATTTTTCCCGTCGAAATCGCCCACAAAATATTGTGTTGCCGAACCGCCCGCCGGGCCTCCGGGATTGATATTCACGATAAGCACCCAGCGCATTTCATCGGTACCGTCCACCTTCAGCGGAAACAAGTCGGGACACTCCCACACGCCGCCGTGGTTGCCCACGCCCTCGCCAAACTCGCTTGCATACGTCCAATCGAGGCAGTTGGGAGAGGTGTAGAATTGAATAACCTGGCCTGCGGCGACGCTCATGATCCATTGTCCGCTTTCTTCGTGCCGGATGACTTTCGGGTCGCGGAAATCACGGATACCGGGGTTGGGCACCACAGGATTCTTTTCGTATTTCGTCCACGTGCGGCCGTTGTCCAAGCTGAAGGCAATGGCTTGCGATTCAATCTCGTGGAAGCGCTCCTGCCGCTCGGCCTCCATGTCGTGATACGTGAAAAAGGCAATGAGCGGAGGATTTTCGGCCGTACCCAATCCCGAAGTGTTTTTTGAATCCACCACGGCGCTTCCCGAGAAAATATATCCCAGGCTGTCGGGATAGAGTGCGACGGGCATGTGTTCCCAATGCACCAGATCGGTGCTGACGGCGTGTCCCCAGTGCATCGGTCCCCAAACCGATTTTTCGGGATAGTGTTGATAAAAAAGATGGTACTCTCCGTTATGATAGACCATTCCGTTGGGGTCGTTCATCCAGTGTGCCGGCGGCGTGAAATGCACCTGCGGCCGGTATTTTTCCTGAAAAGGAGCGTCGGCGGCCATGCCTGTTTTTCCCCCTTTACATGAAACGGAAGCCATTAAAACAATCGGCAACAGCCAGTAGCACATTATATTCTTCATAATCATTTTATTTTATATGTTATACCTGTTTTTCATTTACCATCCGTAATTCTGCCGATATAACTTTTTGCTAAAGTTAATCTGTTGTTTTGGAATGGGAAAATATTCATCGCGGTTTTTGGTGAATCTGGCTTCGCGAAGATGCTCCCTCCTTGCCTTTTCAGTAGAAAAATAATCGTTCATATACTCGGCCGCGATACCCCAGCGCACCAGATCGAAGAAACGGAATCCTTCCATCGCAAATTCGAGCCTTCGTTCCCACCGTAAGGCCTGACGGGCGTAGCCATTATCCCAGGTACAGTTTTCGCCCGGTTTGTATGTGTCAATCACGAACTTTCCCGTTGCATTTCCATCAGCGTCCTTCAACAAAGAGGTGCTTTTTGAAGCTCTTTCCCTTATTTGGTTGATCAACGGCAGCGCTTCCGCTTCACGTCCCAACTCTATAAGCGCTTCCGCTTTCCACAAGATCACATCGTCGAAACGGATGATATCCCTGTTTTTAGCACTCGACATAAAGGGCAGCGCTTTTTCGAAACAGGGACAATCGGGTAAGACCACCTCTTTCATGGACATGAACTCTCCGTAAATTTCGGGTTGCCTGTTCCACCATGCCTGAAATATAAAACCGGGATCGTACTTATACGGCAATCCGGGAATGGCTACCGTATGATTTAAGCGAGGGTCTATGTTGTGGGATTTCAAGTCAGCCGGTGTTCGGATGCTGGTCGAATTAAAATTATCAAACAGGGGCAGTCCTTGACCGGAAGTTTTGAACGCGTTTACCAGGTTTTGGGAGGGCTGGTGGAATCCGCAGCATCCGTACTCGGGATTCATCGGATAATTTAACATGGCTCCCCAGTCGAGGCGGCCGTGCAACGTTCCGTCGTTTCTTGAATGCTGGACGGCAAAAACAGACTCCGGCCCGTTTTCGGTTTCACACAAGAAATTGTTGGCAAAATCGGCGCTCAAGGCATATTTACCCGAATTGATGATTTCGGAAGTAAGTTGTACGACCTCGTCTAATTTTTCTTTGTTGAGGGAAACAACGTTGTTTTTGTCGTCTTGCTCGTATGCCGCATATAACAATGCTTTTGCCAGATAAGCCTTCGCCATCCACTTGTTTGCCCGGCCCGTCTGCTCATTATCTTCGGGAAGGTTGTTAACGGCAAAACGAAACTCATCAATGATTTTATCCCAAAGCTGGCCGCTTGTCAGCTCAACATTCGAAACATGGATATACTCATCAACCGGCACGGTTTCATCGATATAAGGAACACGATTGAATAAAATTTTCTGCTCGAAATAAAAATGGCCCCGCAGAAATCTCATCTCGGCCACCCTGATTGGCTTTTTGGCAAAATCATTTTCGTCGACATCGCTTAACCGGGCCAACGCGTTGTTTATTCTTGAAATGGAAACGTATTGCCGGTACCATTTTCCGTCAACTGTTCCCAAATCATCCCGCATGTAGGTAAATGTCTCGTAAAAGTGGAAGTCCTGCATATCGCCGGTACCTGCGCCCCCTTTGTATGCGTCTCCGGAACGGAGGTCGCCATACGGCCACGGGCTGTTGGGTTCGGTGTAATGGTCGTTTCCCAAGCCCGAATACGCGGCTATGACCATTTTTTCGATATTCTCGGCCGTGTTCAACTGATCGTCGCTCAGCATTCCTTTGGGATTTTCATCCAAAAAAGAGTCACATGCGCTCAATATAAGCGTGAAAAAAGCGATCGTTAATGTATACTTTATCTTTTTCATCATTCAAAGTCTTTAAAAAGTCATGTTTACGCCAAAAATGAAAGAGAAGGGAAAAGGATAGGCGAGGTTGGGCGTCTCCGGGTCGACCCCTGTGTATGCGTCATCTCCCCACCATTTTTTTACCGTCAATACGTTTTGTCCCGACACATAAATACGTGCATTTTGAATAAAAAGCGCATTCAATTTCTCTTCGGGAATCGTATACCCGATTTCCATGTTGGATAATTTCAAGAAAGAAGCGTTTTCGATGAAATAGGTGGAGAACCGGCTCTCGAAATTGTTATCGTTTAAGGACAACATCGGTATGGTGGAGGATGCATTTTGCGGTGTCCAGGCATCCAATGTCCTTCTCCCGTAATTATGCCCGCCAAAGAAGCTGATAAAATCGGTATATCTTTTCACCTCGTTGTTGACATTATATCCGACCAGTCCTTTCCAAAACATGCTGCAATCGAAATTTTTCCAATCAAGGGCGATATTAAGCCCGTAAATAAAATCGGGGTCGCTCACACCGATCCATGTCCTGTCTTCGTCGTTAATCACATTATCCCCGTTCAGGTTTTTATACCGGATACGTCCGATCCCTTTCCCTGTCTGCTGCACGTGCGCATCCACCTCGGCCTGCGTTTGGAAAATACCGTCGGCCACGTATCCGAACATCGAATTCAACGGCCGTCCCAGAATGGTTTGGTCGTTACCGTTTCCGGGATACGAGTTAATCACGTCCTCCGGCAATTTTACAACCTTGTTTTTGTAGTTCGAAACATTTCCGGTAACAGTTAAGCCGACGTCCCCTATCTTATCGGTATAGGATAAAATAAGTTCCAATCCCCTGTTCTCGAGCGTTGCGCCGTTCACCCATCGGCTTCCGCCTTCACCTATCGTGGCTATGTAGGGAGGATTTATCAGGATATCTTTTGTGGATTTAAAGAAATAATCGAATGAACCGGAAATCTTCTGGTTCAAGAATCCGAAATCGATTCCGACATTATGTTGGGCGGTTGCCTCCCATCTCAGATTAGGATTAGCCTGCTGGATCCTGCGGTATCCCGATAAAAGGTCGCCGGCACCGGAGCCGTAAATATCGTAAGCGGTGCCATCATCCCATGCCCACGTCGGATCGGAACCGTAAAGGGCCTGATAGAGGCCTGACGAGGCAAAGTCGCCGATTTCCTGGTTTCCGGTCTGTCCCCAGCCATAGCGTATCTTCAGATCGGAAACATAAGGAAATGCCTTTTGGAAGAAGGTTTCCTGACTGAGCCTCCAACCCAGCGAAAACGCGGGAAAAGTTCCGTACCGGTTATTCGCGCCAAACCTCGACGAACCGTCGTAACGTAATGTGACGGAAGCAAGGTACCTGTTGTCGTAATTGTAATTGACTTTTCCAAAGTACGACAAGAGCGAGTAGGCGGTCGCAATCCCACCGTTACGCCTGTTCTTTTCTCCCGCGTCCAGGTACATATAATCGGGCTCTTCCGACGCAAACACATCCCTGCCCGCATGAAGGGATTGGAAATTGTATTTGATCATTTCTTGCCCGAGCATGACATCGAAGGTATTCTTGCCTTTTTCCAGGGTATAGTTCAGTGTATTGCTCGAAATCCAGTTTCCCGCATAATTCGCTTCGACATCCACCCGGTTTGTATTTTCAGACATAAATCCCGATACATATTTCAACTGCATGTTCCGTTGCCAGAATCCGGTATAATCGATCCCGAAGGTGGAGCGAAAATGCAGATTTTCCAGTATCTTTAAATCGAGATTCACGTTTCCGAATAACCGGATTAAATCGTTGTGGTTTTGCTTGTTGTCCTCGATAATACGCACCGGATTTTGCCTGTCGCTCATGCCTGCCACGGGCCCTCCCCATCCGCCGTCGATGGTGTGGACGGGAATTATCGGCTGGATCTCGTGCGTCATGTTGAGTATTCCCCACGGATCGATCATTGATCTTCTCATTTTTGAAACGGCCAGGTTTTCTCCGATTTTCAACCGATCGTTCAGTAAGGCATAATCCGAATTAATGCGGGCGGTAATCCTATTGTAGGAAGTACCCTTAACCGTACCCGTGTTGTCGAAATAATCGATCGAAAATAGC
The DNA here is from genome assembly GCA_041848845.1 of Petrimonas sp. GTDB lineage: Bacteria > Bacteroidota > Bacteroidia > Bacteroidales > Dysgonomonadaceae > Petrimonas. Next base: position 6,301 of record JBGZJM010000151.1, read on the forward strand.
GCGCGCCCTTTATCGGTTCCGGTAGACAATGCCAGGCTGTAGTTTTGAGTCCAGCCTGTCCTGCCGACTTCTTTCATCCAGTCGGTGTTGGCCGGTTTCATGGTTTTTTGCTGGTCCAGATATTCCGGCATCATTACTTTATCCAACACATATCCGGTGTTGGCGTCTCCGTGCCATTCAAAATTATACACTCCGAAATTGGGACTGACACCGTCGTTCATCGCCGCTCTCCACTGTACGATTCCCCTTTCCTCGGCATCGAGCAAGTCCAATGACTTGTAATAGTTCTGCGCGGTAAGCGAAGCGCGGAAATCGACCTTCGTTTCATTCCGGTTTCCTTTTTTTGTGGTCACAATGATAACCCCGTTAGCAGCCCTCGACCCGTAAATACTTGCGGAGGAAGCATCCTTCAGTACCTGGATGGATTCGATATCCGATGCCGACAGCTCATTGAGCGAACGTTTGCTGGGCACCCCGTCGATAATGTATAACGGGTCATTATTTCCGAGTGTCCCGATACCCCTGATTCGCACCGATGCGCCTCCGTCGGGGGCCCCGCTGGTCTGGATAAATACGCCCGGCACACGTCCCTGCAACGATTTCATGGCATTGCCGGTATTCATGTTCTCTATTTCATCCATCTTCACCACCGAAACGGCGCCGGTCAAATCGGCTTTGCGCTGCGTGGTATAGCCGGTTACCACCACCTCCGAGAGGGCGGTGGCGTCTTCCTTCAGGACGATGCGCGCCGGCACCTCGCGCGCGTTCATTTCAAGGGTGGTATAGCCCACGTAACTGACTTGAATAATGCCCGTTTCGTTAACATTCAACGAAAAGTTTCCGTCGTAATCGGTTACCGTGCCGTTACCCGTACCCTTTTCCAAAATAGTCGCGCCGATGACGGGCTCATCACCGGCATCCACCACGGTGGATTTTACGGTAATCTGCTGGGCAAGCATCAGCTGTGTCCAGCACAAGAGCGTGACGAGCAAGGCCATGCTCTTTTTAAAATTTAGCATTTTGTACATACGCTTGAATTTATCGGGTTAATCTTTCAAGCGCAATATTAACACGCATGCCGGCAGCACGCGATAAAAAATGTAACAAAGGCTATAAACATTGTAAAACCATCAATAATGTTACCCAAATGTTACAAGATTAATACGGGAAGAGTCAGTTTTTTTCCATGTATTCGGACGGAGTCATGTTGAATACCTCCCGAAAACATTTCGAGAAATAGGCGGGTGACGAGAATCCGGTTTGATAGGCTATTTCACCGATGGAATACCGGCGTTGTCCGAGAAGGTCCACGGCTTTCGCCAGACGGAAATTGCGTAAATAGTCGACCGGGGTAAGCCCCGATATCTCTTTGATTTTGCGGTAAAGGTGAACTCTTGAGACTCCCAGCCGTTCACTTATTTTCTCTATGGAAACGTCCGATTCCGTGTAGGAAGACTCCAGTTGGGCGACGAATTTGTTCAAGAATAGCTTATCGCTGTCGGGAAATTCGATATCGCTGTCGACGGTTGGAGTTCCTCCTGCCCGCATCGTTTTCATGAATTTTTTCTGCAACTGCCGCCTCTCTTCCAACAGCCTGATTATCTTTATCTTGACATAATCGATTTGAAACGGCTTCCGAATATAATCATCAGCACCTTCCGCAATGCCGTAAATACGCTGGTCAATTTCAGACAAGGCCGTAAGCAAGATGACCGGAATGTCCGACAGTTCGGGAGATGACTTGATGTTCCGGCATAAATCGAACCCGTTCATTTCAGGCATGAGCACGTCGCTCAGAACAAGTGTTATCCGGTTGTTCCGGCTCAATATTTGTAAAGCCTCCACACCGTTAGCGGCACCGATAACGCGAAAACTGCCCGACAATTCGCCGGTCAGGTATTCACGAATCTCTTCATCGTCCTCCACGACCAACAGGGTATGATCATATTTTTTACCCAGAATTTCGTTCGCGAGTTCATTGTTTATACCGGGAAGTTCAGAGGGATAGGAATCGAAATATTCTTCTTTTTTCGAAGACTCGAAGAAGGTCTGTTCTTTCCTTATGGGGATTTCAATCCGGAAAACTGTTTCCTGACAAGGGATGCTTTGCACGGTTAAACTCCCTCCATGAAGTTTCACAAATTCCTGAGAGAGATGCAGGCCTATTCCTGTTCCCGTGGCATTATTTGTAGTGTCTGCAAAAAAACGGTCAAAAACAAACGGCAGCTTCTCTTTATCAATGCCACTCCCGTTATCCTGCACCGAAATAAAGACCCTGTTCTCCAGAGCCTGGACGATCATGGCAACTCTTCCCCTTTCCGGTGTGAACTTAAAAGCATTCGATAATAAATTGACCAACACTTTTTCCATCTTGTCGTTATCGAACCAAATGTTTAAAACGGGTCGGTTGGATTCAAAAGAGTAACTTATATCTCTGGATTCGGCAAGTCCATCGAAAAGAGATTTCGCCGACGCAGCCAATGAAACGATATTCTTATAGCTCAAATTTAACTGGATCTTGTTATTCTCTATTTTTTGAAAGTCCAGTAATTGGTCAATTACACGGGTGAGCCTGTCGGTATTTTTCTTCATCCGTAACAAATCGTTATGAAGCTGCGAATCGGGCGTGTTCTTTATCCATTTTTCCAATGGGCTTACAATAAGCGTGAGGGGTGTCTTCACCTCGTGAGATACATTCATGAAGAAACGGACCTTTTGATCCGTGACCTCCTTGATCTGCTCGTTTAAAGCGACAAGCTGTTCCTTTTGTTTTTCCGTTTCAATATTTTTTGATCGGAGTTGTCGATTCCTTTTGTTTATTTTTTGATTAATAAAAAATATATATACGGCAAAAACGACCAGAACGGCCATCAGTATGAGAATGGTCGTGAGAGAATGCCGCAGCACGCTGAACCTGTTCAGTATGTTTTTCATCAGTTGCCTTTGTTGCTCTATTCTCTTTTGATAGCTGATGAGCTGGTTGGATTGCATGAGCAAGGTAGTGGCTGTTGGCCTGTCAATCAAGGCCGTATTGAGGATATACCTCTTCTCCACAGGTTCTCCATCGACGATTCTCATGGCCACTTTTATGATTTGATCGCCACCGGTAGGGTAAAGAAAAGAAGCGTCCA
>JBGZJM010000152.1:0-5036 GCA_041848845.1 Petrimonas sp.
AAAAGATTTTATTGACATCTTGCTGGTAGCCGCGCTCCTGTACTACCTGTTTAAGATGGTGAGAATATCGGGGATGCGCCCGCTCTTCATCGGGGTCGTCGTCATCATGGCCCCATCGTGCAAGGGACTGTTTTTGAAGAAAATGTTCTCAATCAGCCGGGAGGAGATGTCGGCGTTGATGATTTCGCCCGTCTGTTCGTACAGGCTGAGCTGCAGGTCGCCCTGAATGACGATGAGCGCGCCGATTTTGGCTTTCGACATGTTCATGCAGGCCAGCACGATGGAGGTGATGTGCGAAGTGTCTTTTTGCTGCTTGTCGACCGGGATAAAGAGTTTCGATACAAACTTCCACCCTTTCTTCGATCCGAGGGACATGAGGAACCGGCGTATTTCATCCTGAAAAAGGATGACCAGCAGTATCAGGCCGATATTCACGAACTGGTCAAGAATAGAGCCCAGCAGCACCATATCGAACACCCGTGAGACCAGCACCCAGATGACCATGAAGACGACGACCCCGATGAAGAGCGGGCGCATCCCCGATATTCTCACCATCTTAAACAGGTAGTACAGGAGCGCGGCTACCAGCAAGATGTCAATAAAATCTTTTATTCCAAAGTGTTCGAGCATACAACGTTATTTGCTTATTTTTTCCACAATCCTCACACATTCCACGGCCTCTTTCACGTCGTGGACGCGTAAGATGTTTGCTCCCGACAGCAAGGCAACCGTATTTAAAACCGATGTCCCGTTCAGGCTTTCCTGTGGCGTACACTCCAGCAGCCTGTAAATCATCGATTTCCGGGAGATGCCAACCAGAATCGGTACATCAAAGATATTGAAATATTTTAAATAAGCCATCAATTGGTAGTTTTGATCGGTTGTTTTACCGAATCCGAACCCCGGGTCAACGATGATGTCGTTTACGCCCAGCAGGTTCAATTTGGCGATCTTCTCGGAAAAATAGTACAGGATATCCTGAATAAAGTTGCCGTAAAGGGTGTGTTGCTGCATGGTTTGCGGTGTGCCGCGCATATGCATCAGGATATAGGGAACATTGAGCCGGGCAACGGTTTCGAACATGTTATCATCGATCTGCCCGCCCGAAATATCGTTGATGATGTTTACCCCGTATTTTTCCACGGCAGACCGGGCTACTTCGGAGTAGAAGGTGTCGATGGAAAGGATGGTATCGGGAAACTCTTTTCGAATGAGCCGGAGTGCCGGCTCCAGGCGTTTCCGCTCTTCTTTTGCCGGTATCAGGGTGGAAGTCGGCGTTGTGGATTGACCGCCGATATCGACAATCTTTCCGCCTTCCTCCAGAATTTGGCGGACGCGACCGACAATCTCTTCTTCGGACTGTTTGCGGCTGCCCGGATAAAAGGAGTCGGGAGTGACGTTTAGAATCCCCATCACCAGCGGAGTGGAAAAATCGAGCAGTTCGCCGTTTATGTTAATGGATTTTGTCATTCTTGCTTATAACGTTGAGTCCGGGTCTTTGTGCGGATAATCGATGGTATAGTGCAAGCCGCGGCTTTCCTTTCGTGCCATGGCCTGCTTGATGACCATATAGCCTACCTTGATGATGTTGCGGAGTTCACAGATCTCGCGCGAGACAACCGAACGCTGAAAAAGGTTTTCGGTTTCGCGGAAAAGAATGTTCAGCCTGTCCATGGCCCGCTGCAGGCGAATATCGGAGCGGACAATCCCCACGTAGGACGACATGATCTGTCCCACCTCCTTGTAACTTTGTGTGATCAGCACCATCTCTTCGGTAGAGGTGGTGCCTTCGGCATTCCACTCGGGAATATCTTCCCGGAAGGAAAATTGTTTGAATTGGGGAACGGAGTGCCTGGCCGCCGAATCGGCAAAAACCACAGCTTCGATGAGCGAGTTCGATGCCAGGCGGTTGGCTCCATGCAAGCCGGTGCAGGCGCATTCGCCGTTGGCGTAAAGGCGGTTTATGCTTGTTTCTCCGTCAATGCTGACGAAGATTCCACCGCACAAATAATGGGCTGCCGGAGCTACCGGAATCATCTCTTTAGTAATATCGATACCGTAGGCAAGGCATTTCTCGTAAATGGTGGGGAAGTGTTTTCTGGTCTCTTCGGCGTCCTTGTGCGTCACATCCAGAAAAACATGATCGTCACCCCGGTTTTTCATTTCCGTGTCGATGGCACGGGCAACGATGTCGCGCGGCGCAAGAGAAAGCCGTTCGTCGTACTTCTGCATAAACTCTTTACCGTCTTTTGTCTTTAAAATTCCGCCGTACCCGCGCATGGCTTCGGTAATGAGAAATGACGGGCGCACGCCGGGATGGTACAATGCCGTGGGATGAAACTGTACGAATTCCATCCCCTTTATTTCGCCCTTGGCGCGTGCTACCATGGCAATGCCGTCGCCGGTGGCCACAAGCGGGTTGGTCGTTGTTTGATAGATGCAGCCGATTCCGCCGGTCGCCATCATGGTTATGCGCGAAAGAAACGTCAGCACCTCCCGGGTCTGCAAATCCAGAATGTAGGCGCCGTAACATTCTATTCCCGGGGTATGCCGGGTGACAACCTTCCCCAAGTGGTGCTGGGTAAGGATTTCGATGGTGAAATGATTGTCGTAGACATCAATATTGGGATGGTTCCGGACGGTCTCTATCAAGCTTGTTTGTATTTCGGCACCTGTGCTGTCCTTGTAGTGCAGGATCCGAAATTCGGAGTGTCCGCCCTCCCGGTGCAGGTCGAAATTTCCTTTTTCGTCTTTGTCAAAATTCACACCCCAGCTAATCAGTTCGTTGATTTGCGCCGGGGCCTCTTGTACAACGCGTTCCACCACGCGGGCATCACACAGTCCTGCTCCCGCATCGAGCGTGTCGGCGATGTGTTTTTCGAAATTGTCCCACGGGTTGGTTACCGAAGCAATGCCTCCCTGGGCATAGTAAGTGTTGGCATCCTCGAGCGTTGTTTTGGCTATTATGGCCACTTTGCCGTGTTTGGCCACTTTCAGGGCGTAGCTCATCCCCGCAATGCCCGATCCGATGATTAGAAAATCGTATTTATACGCCATGCTCTTTTCCAGATTTTTCACCGCAAATTTAGGCATTAAATTGGCAATTGGCAATTAGCGAGAGGCAATTAACAATTGGCCGGTCGTCCCGGCCGCTAAACCGGATGCCGTATAAGCCGGGCATGCCGCGAAAGCTTATTCTGAAATAATCGTTAAAACTCTGTGGTTTAGTTTGATTGTTTAAGTAAAAATGTTTACTTTGTGTAGCGTATGCAACCCGATGGATAAACAATTTAAAACTTTCCAAACCGATGAAAAAGTATAGGATGATTAACTTATTGCTGTTGCTGCTCTTTAGTTTTCAGCTCTTTGGGGATGACGTGCCGCAGGCACAATCGTATACGCTGCGGGGCAGAGTATTGGCAAGTGACACCCGCGATCCGCTTTCCAATGCGAGTGTAACTGTAGGGAACCTGAATATATCGAGTGTCACCAACCAGGATGGATACTTTACGCTCAGGGTACCCGCATCGGCAAGAAACTCCCGGCTGATTATACGGTATCTGGGGTACGAGAACCTCGAGGTTCCGGTGGTTACGCTCATCGACAAGCCCAACAACCACATTCTGTTAATCCCTTCTTTCATTGAACTGGGGCCGATTGAAATAGTTTCCGGAGATGGAAGTGAATTGATGAGGGAAGCGTTGAGCCGTATACCGCAAAACTATTCTGCCGATCCCAATATGATGGTGGCGTTTTACCGGGAATCGATCAAGAAAAATGCAACCTATATTTCTTTGGTCGAAACCGTATTGGACGTGTATAAATCTTCGTACCGTTCCTACGAGAGCGACCAGGCAAAGATCTACATAGGCCGGAAAGCAACCGATATTTCACCGCGCGATACTGTTTTGATGAAGTTTCAGGGCGGGATCAGCACGGCGCTTATGCTGGATGTGGCGAAGAATCCCGAGATCGTTTTTGGAGAGAAAGGGGATGAATATGTTTTCACTATCGAAAGAATGATAAGCATCAACAACAAGCCGCACTATGAGATTAATTTCCAGCCACAGAACGGTATAAAAGATATTCTGTTCCGGGGAAAGGTTTACCTGGATGTGAAATCCCTGGCTCTTGTCAGGATGGAATTCAACATGAACGTGGAGGGCCGGAAAGATGCTTCCAATATTTTTATCCGGCGGAAACCGGCAAAGATGAAGGTGGATGTGGAAGAAGCCCGCTATGTTGCCGATTTTATCGAGAATGACGGCAAATGGTTTTTCAATTACAGCAGCACTGAAGTCCGGTTCCGGGTAAGGTGGACGAACCGGTTCTTCGGGCTTTTTGCAACGAACTACACCATCGGTTCCGAACTGGCCGTTACGGACAGGTATCGGGAAGGGGTCAACAAATTTCCGAGGAATGAACGGATCCGTTCTACCGACGTGATTGCGGAAAAGGTGGAACACTTCCGGGATCCTGACTTCTGGGGCGAATACAACGTGATCGAACCCGACATGGAAATAACGAATGCCATAAAAAGGTTGAGCGGGAAGTTGATGCGACGCAGGGAATAAATCGTGGTAAAATGTTTGTAATCCGAAAATTTAGCCGTACCTTTGTCCCCCGAAAACTTTTTAAATAAATTTTTACAAACAAGTTTTATGTATTTAGATTCTGAAAAAAAGAAAGAAATCTTTGCCAAGCACGGAAAGTCTAACACTGATACTGGCTCGCCTGAAGCGCAGATAGCATTGTTTTCCTACCGTATTTCGCATTTGACTGAGCATTTGAAGTCAAACAAAAAAGATTATAACACGGAACGTTCATTGAAAATTTTAGTGGGTAAACGTCGTCGTTTACTGGATTACCTGGTAGAGAAGGATATCGAAAGGTACAGGGCCATCGTTAAGGAATTAGGCCTGAGAAAGTAAAATTTTCCGGGAAAAAACGAAAAAAGGGAGTCGACGCTGTTCTCAGCATTACTCTCTTTTTTGTTTTACCTCCGTGCGGTCAGAATCCATACAGAACGCCAGCAA
>JBGZJM010000153.1:0-2732 GCA_041848845.1 Petrimonas sp.
GGCGCAAACCGTTCGCGAATAATGTTCTCGAAGTTCTTTATCGGGGCATTGTCTTTTTCTTCAATCAAATCCCATTTATTGACGAACACCACCAGGCCCTTCCGGTTTTTCTGGATCAGCGAGAATATATTCAGGTCCTGGCTTTCTATCCCTCGCGTGGCATCAATCATAAGGATACAGACATCAGCCTCCTCGATGGCACGGATGGAGCGGATAACCGAAAAATATTCCAGGTCTTCCGTCACTTTTCCCTTTTTGCGGATTCCGGCAGTATCGATGAGGTAAAAATCCATTCCAAACTTATCGTACCGGGTATAAATGGAGTCGCGGGTAGTACCGGCAATCTCGGTCACGATATTGCGTTCTTCACCCAACAACGCATTTACGATCGATGATTTCCCGGCATTGGGACGGCCGACAACGGCGAACTTGGGAATATCCGCTAATTTTTCCTCTTCACCTTCTTTCTTGAACAACGACAAGACGTGATCCAACAGATCGCCTGTTCCCGAACCATTGATGGCCGAAATGGGAAAAGGATCCCCTAACCCCAGCGTATAAAATTCTGCCGATTGATGACCGATCTCAAAATTGTCGGCCTTGTTGGCAACCACGACTATAGGTTTGCAGGAACGACGCAGCAAATGAGCCACCCCATTATCCAGGTCGGTAAGCCCGTTCATTACGTCAACAACAAAAAGGATCACGTCGGCTTCTTCCACGGCGATCTGTACCTGTTTGTTTATTTCGTCCTCCATTATATCGTCGGAATTGACGACCCAACCGCCGGTATCGACCAGCGAGAAGTCTTGTCCGTTCCAGTTGACTTTTCCGTACAAACGGTCGCGTGTGGTTCCCGACACATCGGTGACAATAGCCTGGCGGCTTTGTGTTAACCGGTTAAATAACGCTGATTTCCCGACGTTCGGGCGTCCAACTATAGCTACTAAGTTTCTCATATTCTTTTAAGACTATCAGACAAAAGACATTAGGTTTTCAGACTGATAAATTTAATTTGTAATTGATAATTGGAAATTCTAGTCCAACTTGTACCCGAAATTCTTCAACAGATTGTCCCTGTTCCGCCAGTCTTTTTCTACTTTCACGTAAAGTTGCAAGAATACTTTTTTTTCGAAAAACAGTTCGATGTCTTTTCGCGCCAGGGTGCCCAGTCTTTTCAGCGACTCCCCTTTATGGCCGATGACGATGCCTTTTTGCGTATCTCTCTCCACCAGGATAATGGCGCGGATACGGATAATGTCCGCTTCTTCCTTAAACTCTTCCACTATAACTTCAATGGAATAGGGAACTTCTTTCTGATACAGCAACAAGGCCTTTTCGCGGATGATCTCGTTGACGAAGAAGCGGGCGGGCTTGTCCGTGAGCGCATCCTTCTCGAAGTAGGGAGGCGACTCGGGCAACAACTCCAGAACGCGCTTTTGCACCCTGTCGATGCCGAAATTATTGAGGGCGGATATGGGATAAATTTCCGCTTCGGGCAGCATCCCGCGCCACGTATCAACCCTTTTTTCAAGCTCCGCTTGTGTGCTCCGGTCAATTTTGTTGACAAGCAACAAAACCGGCAGGTTCAAGCGTTGCACCTTGGAGAGGAACTCATCGTTCTTATCGGTTTTTTCCACCACATCGGTCACGTACAGCAACACATCGGCGTCGTCGAGCGCGGATAACGAGAAGTTAAGCATCTGCTCCTGAAGCTTGTAGTTGGGACGGAGCACGCCGGGCGTATCGGAATACACTACCTGGTATTCAGGGGTGTTTACGATGCCGATAATGCGGTGACGCGTGGTTTGCGATTTGGGCGTTATTATGGATAACTTTTCGCCTACCAGCCGGTTCATCAGCGTGGATTTTCCCACGTTGGGATTTCCCACGATGTTTACGAATCCGGAACGATGATTTTGTTGCTGCACTTAATGGACACTTTGGGTTTGAGGTGCAAAGATACGAAAAAATTACATCTCACAGAGGCACGCCACCAGGTTTCTGTCGCCATAGGCGTTATCCACGCGGGCAACATTTACCCAGAATTTGTTTTCCGCAACGAAAGGCAGCGGATAAACCGCCTTGCTGCGCGGATAAGCATGCTTCCACTCGTCGGCAACCGATTCGTACTCGGGATGCGGAGCATTTACCAGCACATTGTCTTCGGCAGTGTATTCGCCCCGTGAGACCTCGATGATTTCGGTATGAATTTGCTGCATGGCATCCACAAACCGATTCAACTCGGCAAGGCTTTCGCTTTCGGTGGGTTCGATCATCAATGTACCGTGAACGGGGAAGGACAGCGTAGGTGCATGAAATCCGTAATCCATCAGCCGTTTGGCAATATCCGTTTCGGTGATTCCGGAAACGGATTTCAATCCCCGGCATTCCAGAATCAACTCGTGCCCTACCCTGCCGTTCGCTCCGCGATAAACGATCCCGTAAGAATCGTTCAATTTCTCGGCCAGGTAGTTGGCGTTCAGGATGGCCATTTTAGTGGCTTCCGTTAAGCCGTCCGTTCCCATCATTTTTATATACCCGTAAGTAATGGCAAGCACGCCTGCGCTGCCGTAAGGAGCGGCAGAAACGGCGTTCACGCCCGATTCGAACATCACGGGATGGCCCGGCAGGAAAGGCACCAAATGTTCGGCCACGCAGATAGGGCCGACTCCCGGCCCGCCTCCGCCGTGAGGGATGGCAAATGTTTTGTGCAGGTTCAGGTGGCACAC
>JBGZJM010000154.1:0-4812 GCA_041848845.1 Petrimonas sp.
AGACGAAAAAGGCAACCCCTCCGCATTCAGCAAGGCAGCTTCCTTCACTACGGGGCTGTTTGATGATGCGGGATGGACTGCAAAGTGGATCGGCACCCCGGAAATTTATGACCCCTCCGCAGGTTCCAACAAAATCCCCGATCCGTGGTTCAGGAAATCATTCGATTTAAAACAGAAGCCCTCCAGGGCAAGCCTGTTTGTGGCATCGGTAGGCTATCACGAAGTGTATGTGAACGGCCGGAAAATCGGCGATCACGTGCTGGCGCCGGCTGTGACCGACCACACGCAGCGCGCCCGTTACATCGCCTACGATATCGCTCCGGCATTAAAACGGGGCAAAAACGTTATCGCACTGTGGTTGGGAACATCCTGGGCAATCTACGCGCCCTATGCCACACCCGATAAACCCCGTACTCCCATTGTGATAGCCCAGAGCGATATTTTCGGAAAGAACGGCCAAAAACTGGTGAGGATTATCACCGACGAGTCGTGGAAAACACATCCCAGTCCCAATAAACTCATCGGAAACTGGGGATTCGGCGTTGGGGGATACGGTGGCGAAATCTGGGATGCCAACAAAGAGATCGACAACTGGAACCTGGCAACCTATAACGATCAGGCATGGAACGGGGCAACGGTTTATACACCGGCGCTGAAACTGTCCGCTCAACGCGTGGAAACGAATGCCCCGTCCGATGAAATTAATCCTGTAGAGATCGTAAGCCGCCCCGATGGGACATACCGGGTGGACATGGGGGTGAATTTCGCGGGATGGACACGGATCAACGTTGACGGAAACCCCGGCGACACGGTCCGTATCCAGTTTTCCGAACGCCGGCAGGACGATATGACTTTTGGGTTATACAACTTATACGTTATCGGCCCTTCCGGAAAGGGAACATTTAAAAACAGGTTTAATTACAGCTCCGGCAGATGGATTACCCTTAAGGGACTGAAATCGGCTCCGAAGAAGGAGGATATAAAAGGTTGGATGGTCCGCACCAACTTCGCGGATGCCACATCGTTTGAATGTTCCGATCCGTTGCAAAACTGGATTTACAATACCGTAAACTGGACATTCGAGAACCTGTCTCTCGGCGGGTACGTTGTTGACTGTCCGCAACGTGAACGGTTCGGTTACGGCGGTGACGCTCACGCCACCTCCGAAACCGGAATGCTCAATTATCAGCTGGGCGCTTTCTACAATAAATGGCTCGAGGACTGGCGGGACGTACAGGGAACCGAACCGATGGTCGGAAACATGAATGACCCCAACTGGGCGCGCAAGCAGGAAGGAAGCGGCAGAAAGCTCGGTGGGGGTATATTGCCCCAGACGGCACCCACCTATCACGGCGGCGGCGGTCCTCCCTGGGGAGGAATTGTTGTCACATTACCCTGGCTGATGTACCAATATCAGGGTGACGTGCGGGTACTCGAGGAAAATTTCGGGATGATAAAAGGCTGGCTTACTTTTCTGGATACCCACGTAGAAAATAATCTACTTAAACGATACGGCGGCCAATGGGACTTTCTGGGCGACTGGCTCTGGCCCGGAGCCACCGCGCAAGGGATGAACAATTATTCCGATGAAAACCTGTTTTTCAACAACTGCTACCGGATATACAACTTAAAAACAGGAGCAAAAGTGGCCGAAGCTATCGGAAAAACCGCTGAAGCGCAGAAATGGAAGCGTCAGGCTGAGCTGTCGGGAAAAGCCCTTCACGACAAGTACTTTCACGCCGACGACCGCAACTATTCCGATAAAACCATGCGAAGCCTTGCGGCGGCGTTATACGGCGATATAATGCCGGCGGCACTCCGTCCGTTGGTGATGCAACGGCTCGAAAAAGAAATTCTCGTCAACCGCGACGGTCACATCGATGTGGGAATTACCGGCGGTGCGATGCTTTTCAAGGTGTTGCGCGAGGAAGGCCGCGACGACCTCCTCTACTCCATGACATCGCAAACCTCCTACCCCAGTTGGGGGCTGATGCGTGAAAGCGGTGCCACCACCATCTGGGAAATGTGGGAGAAAGACCTGCCCGGCCATTCACTTTTACACAGTTCCTACCTCTATCCCGGTGCGTGGTACATCGACGGCGTGGCGGGTATCCGCAGAAGGGACGATTCTCCCGGATTCCGAAAATTCGACATCCGCGTTCCGGATTTCCCGGAAGAGCACATTTCGTGGGCAAAAGCCGATTATAATTCTCCCGCAGGAACTATACATTCGCATTGGAAACGAGAGAACGGTAAAACTACGCTCTCCGTAACCGTCCCGCCCAATTGCGCAGCAACCGTTTATTTTCCCGATAATGTTGGACGAAAAATCAACGTCAATTCCGGTTTTGCCAAGGAAACCGGAAAAAAAGACGGTTATGTACTGTTTGAGATTCCGTCGGGAATTTATAAATTTGAAAATTAATATCATATACAAAACAAATTAAATATTATCCACATGAAAACGTTCAAAATCCTTTTTCTTCTGCTGATAAGTTTTGCCGGATTAAATGCGCAGCAACTGTCTGTGAACAATTTGACCACGGAACACAAAATCAACCCCATCGGAATTGATGCGGCTCAACCCCGATTTTCGTGGAAAATTTCGGCAACCGGAAACAATGTAATGCAAACCGCGTATCAGATTCGCGTAGCGACAAACCCGTCTTTTTCTGCTTCCGGCCGGGTATGGGACTCGGGGAAAATAACATCCGATGAATCTGTTTTACGGAAATACGCCGGAAACACATTGAAATCAGGCCAACGTTACTACTGGCAGGTAAAAGTATGGGACAACAAAGGCCGTCAATCCAAATGGAGTCAAACGGCATTCTGGGAAACAGGGCTCCTGTCGCCATCGGAATGGAAAGCTCAATGGATTGAATTCAACGAAGATACGGGCCGGTATATTCCGGCGCCTTATTTCCGTAAAGAGTTCGATGTATCGAAAAAAATCGTAAAAGCAACCATCTATGCAACTGCTCACGGACTTTACGAACTTTATCTGAACGGTGAAAAAGTGGGAGATCAGGTTTTTACACCGGGATGGACCACTTACGGACACCGGCTTCAATATCAGGTGTATGACGTGACCAAACAAGTGCAAAACGGAAAAAATGCCATCGGAGCCATTCTCGGCGACGGATGGTATCGCGGTTCACTGGCCTGGAGCGATAACTGGGGAATCTACGGGAAAAAACTCGGATTATTTGCACAAATGCGCATCGATTATTCCGACGGAACTTCATCGCTTCTCGTAACCGACGACAGCTGGAAAGCCACCAACGACGGGCCAATTATTAAAAACGGCATTTATTACGGAGAGAATTACGATGCCACAAAAAACCTTACCGGCTGGAATAAAACCGGATACAACGACAGTAACTGGAAAAAAGTCAGTATCGGGAACTACGATTTCAAGCTGGTGGCATCGGAAGGTGCGGAAATCCGAAAAATTGAAGAAATAAAACCGGTAAAAATTTTCAAATCGCCAAGCGGCAGGTTGTTAGTTGATATGGGACAAAACATGGTCGGAAGGGTTCGCCTCAAAGTAAACGGGCCGAAAGGAACCGAAATTACCATTCATCATGCCGAAGTGCTGGATAAAAACGGCGAATTTTACACCGAAAACCTTCGCGCAGCGGAGTGTGAACTCAAATATACATTGGCGGGAACCGGTGAAGAAATTTACGAACCCCGTTTCACGTTTATGGGTTTTCGTTTTCTCGAAGTTATCGGTTTCCCCGGAACATTGACGGCGGACAATATCACAGGCGTGGTCATCCACTCCGACATGCAACCCACAAGCCATTATGAATCTTCCGATTCGTTACTCAACCAGTTGCAGCACAACATCATCTGGGGACAAAAAGGCAACTTCCTCGATGTGCCCACCGATTGTCCGCAACGCGACGAAAGACTCGGATGGACGGGCGATGCACAGGCATTCTTTCGCACTGCGGCGTTTAATTATGACGTGGCGGCATTCTTTACAAAATGGATGAAAGACGTAGCGCTTGACCAACGGAAAGCCGGTGAAATACCGTTTGTTATTCCCGATGTCCTTAATCCTCAAGGTTCGGAAACGGCGAATAATTCCGCAGGATGGGGCGATGTAGCCACCATTATTCCCTGGACAATGTATCAGGTTTACGGCGACAAGGATCATCTCGCCACGCAATATCCGAGCATGAAAGCGTGGGTGGAATATATCCGTAAAAAATCGGGTGATGAAATGATCTGGAAAGGCGGGAGCGTTTTCGGCGACTGGCTGTTTTTCCATCCCTTCGTAAATGATCACACTGCTCCCGACGGACATACCGAACACGATTTCATCGCAACGGCATTTTACGCCTATTCTGTCAGCATCGTAGCCGAGGCCGCCCGCGTGCTCGGAAAAACGGACGATGCCCGCTTCTACGACGAGCTTTTCAATAAAATAAAACAAGTATTTATTCACGAATACGTAACGCCCGCCGGACGTGTCGGAACCAATTCGCAAACCTCTTACGTGCTTTCGCTTATGTTCAACCTGTTGCCTGATGATTTACGCGCAAAGGCGGCAAAATTTCTCGTCAACGATATCCGCAGCCGCAACACGCACCTCTCTACCGGTTTTTTGGGTACGCCTTATCTGTGTCACGTGCTTTCCGATAACGGATACACCGACGTGGCTTACGATCTTCTGATGCAAAAAACATTCCCGTCGTGGCTCTATCCCGTAACGCAGGGAGCAACCACCATTTGGGAGCGCTGGGACGGACAACGCCCCGATGGTACGTTTCAGGACAAAGGAATGAACTCATTCAACCA
>JBGZJM010000155.1:0-8473 GCA_041848845.1 Petrimonas sp.
ATAAGCCATAATTCCTGAGTTTATTCCGTCAAAGGTAATTCAAATTGAAGGAAATCGTGTAAAAACGATCTCTTTTTTGCCTGAAAAAGCCCTGTTCAAGCCGATTTTTCCAAATTATTTACTTAACAATCCATAAACAGGAGAATTAATTAACTACACTTAACGTGATTTTAAGTATTCGAATAAAACAATAATGTTATTTTTGTCCCGGATTCATGATAAGATTTGTTCAAATATGGCTGCTTCTGACCGTGCCCTTTGCCTACCCGGCCAAGGCGCAGGAGTTCTTTGCCGACAACACTGCCCCGGCAAAGCAACGGACAACCCTCTACCTGTTGCCCAACGTGTATCCGGCCGTGGTGATTGACGGGGACACGGTTGCCTGCATGAGTTTACACGATTTCGTCAAGTATTCTCCCCTGCGCTTTGCCAGCAACAGGGAGCAGGTGCAATACACAAAACTGATCCGCGACGTAAAAAAAACCCTGCCTTACGCCAAGGAGATTGCCGTGATCATTACCGAAACCTACGAGTATATGGAAACCCTGCCCGATGACAAGGCACGGCAGAGACACCTGAACCAGATGGAAAAGTACCTGATGGAAGCCTATACCCCCAAAATGAAAAAACTCACCCGCTCGCAAGGACAACTTCTGATGAAGCTGGTTGACCGGGAGACCAACTCTTCGTCGTACCACATTATTGACGCCTATATGGGGAGTGCCAAGGCTTTTTTCTACAACGCGTTTGCCAGCATGTTCGGCAACAGCCTCAAAAAGAGATACAACCCCTATGCCGAAGACCGCTTAACGGAACGCGCCTGCGTGCTTGTGGAGCAGGGAGTCTTCTAATTTTGCAGCCAATTATTGAATATACAGATGCGAAAAATCTTTCTGAAAGAATTTCAACCCATTCTTTTCTTATCGTTAAAAAACTACAACAGGAAAAAATTTATTTCCGATTTAATGGCAGGCCTTATCGTGGGAATCGTGGCGTTGCCGCTGGCCATTGCTTTTGGAATCTCCTCCGGCGTCACACCGGAAAAAGGTATCGTAACGGCCATCATTGCCGGATTTATCATTTCGTTCCTGGGCGGAAGCCATGTGCAAATCGGTGGCCCGACGGGTGCATTTATTGTTATTGTTTACGGAATTGTGGAACAGTTTGGCGTGACCGGGCTGGCCATAGCTACCGTTCTGGCCGGAGCCATGCTGGTTTTAATGGGTGTCCTCAAGCTCGGGAGTGTTATCAAGTTCATCCCCTACCCCATTGTCGTGGGGTTTACCAGCGGTATTGCCCTCACCATTTTCTCCACGCAGATAAAAGACTTGTTTGGATTGAGTATCGCCAAGGTCCCTTCCGATTTCTTTACCAAATGGGAAGTATATTTTCAACATTTGGGAACCATTAACTGGTGGGCGACAGGCATTGGCGTATTGAGCGTGGCCATCATTTTTCTCACTCCGAAAATTTCCGGAAAAATTCCCGGATCGCTGATAGCGATTGTTTTGATGACTGTTATCGTGTTCGTGATGAAGCGCTATTTTGGAATTACCGGAATCGAAACCATCGGCGACAGGTTTCAGATAAACAGCCAGCTGCCTCATCCGAATGCTATCGGGTTCAACCTCGAAAGCATCCGCCTGCTGTTTCCTTCGGCATTTACCATCGCTATGCTGGGCGCCATCGAGTCTCTCTTGTCCGCAACGGTTGCGGACGGCGTGATCGGCAAACGGCACAACTCGAACATGGAACTGGTAGCACAGGGAGTGGCCAACATCGTCACCCCGTTCTTCGGCGGGATCCCGGCTACCGGCGCCATTGCCCGTACAATGACCAACATCAACAACGGGGGACGTTCGCCGGTGGCAGGAATCATTCATGCCGCGACTCTGCTACTGATCCTGTTGTTTTTGGGTGATCTCACCAAACATATTCCTATGGCTTGCCTTGCCGGGGTGCTGGTTGTGGTGGCATACAACATGAGCGAATGGCGTACGTTCCGCTCCCTGGTCAAACAGTCGGGAGGAACGCTGGCCGTTTTACTGACAACGTTTATCCTGACCGTAGTGTTCGACCTTACCATTGCCATCGAAGTAGGACTATTGCTTGCCGTCTTCCTGTTTTTGAAGCGCATGAACGAAAGCACGCAAGTGTCGGTAACAACCGGAAAAATCGATATCTCAAAAGAGATTGAGTCCCATTCCGGGAACTTGCAGGACGAAGTATTGCACCTGCCCAAAGGTGTGGAAGTGTATGAAATTGACGGACCTTTTTTCTTTGGCGTGGCCAATAAGTTTGACGATATCATGCGCGAAATCGGAGAAAGGGCACAGATCCGGATTATCCGGATGCGCAAGGTGCCGTTTATCGACGCTACCGGGCTGAACAACCTCCAGAACCTCTGTAAAAATTCCCGTAAAGAAAAAATCCAGGTCATTCTTTCGGGAGTTAACGACAACGTCAGGGCAAAGATCGGGAATTCCCCAATACCCGGCATCATCGGGGAAGAAAATATCTGTTCAAACATCCACCTGGCGGTGGACAGGGCGACCGTGCTGAGCGGGAAGATGAGAGAGGAGAGATCCGGGAAACATAAACCCTCTTAACGGATGGAAAGCCAACCCTATCCTTTGACCCGATTCCTCCCCACCACCAAAAAAGAGATGGATCTTCTCGGGTGGGACCAGGCGGATGTGATCCTCTTTTCGGGAGATGCCTACGTCGATCATCCTTCGTTCGGGACGGCGGTGATCGGACGGTTGCTGGAAAGGTTGGGGTTGCGAGTTGCCATTGTCCCCCAGCCGAACTGGAGAGACGATTTACGGGACTTTAAAAAGCTGGGGGTTCCCCGGATGTTTTTTGCCGTAACCGCCGGCGTTATGGACTCGATGATCAACCGATACACCGCCAATAAGCGCTTACGCTCCCAGGACGCTTACACACCCGACGGGAGGTCGGATATGCGTCCCGACCGGGCTGTAACGGTTTATTCCAACATCCTGAAAGAACTCTATCCCGACATCCCGCTGATTATCGGCGGTGTGGAAGCTTCCCTCCGCCGGGTTTCGCATTACGATTACTGGAGCGATTCACTGCATAAAACGATACTGGCCGGCACCAACGCCGATTTGCTGGTTTACGGAATGGGCGAGCTGCCGATTACCCGTGTGGTACGGGAAATGCAAAACGGGAAAACGATTGCCGAAATGCGCCATGTGCCCCAGACAGCTTTCCTTGCGGGAAAAGACAATGTCCCTGAAAATTTATTCAAAGACGAGATACGGTTGTTTTCTCATGAAGAATGCCTGGAAGACAAGCTGAAACAGGCAAAAAACTTCCGTATGGTGGAGGAGCAGTCCAACGCGTTGCACGCATCGCGCATTTTACAGGATGTGGACGATAAGACGCTGGTCGTGAATCCGCCTTTTCCCCCCATGACGGAAGAGGAAATTGATGCGTCTTTCGACTTGCCTTATACACGCCTGCCCCATCCCAAGTACAAAAACAAACACATCGCGGCCTACGAGATGATCAAGTTTTCGGTAAACCTGCACCGGGGCTGTTTTGGAGGATGTGCCTTTTGTACCATCTCGGCACACCAGGGAAAGTTTATCGCGTCGCGATCAAAAAAATCGATCCTCCGGGAAGTCGGGGAAATCACCGAAATGCCCGGATTCAAAGGATACATAAGCGACTTGGGAGGGCCGTCGGCAAACATGTACAAGATGCAGGGCAAAGACCTGTCGGTTTGCGAGAAGTGCAGACGTCCGTCGTGCATCCACCCCGGTATCTGCCCGAACCTCAATACCAATCACGCTCCACTGCTCGACATCTACCGCTCCGTGGACAAGCTGCCGAAGGTGAAAAAATCGTTTGTCGGAAGCGGTGTGCGTTACGATATGCTGCTGCATCAGGGAAAAGACGAAAACGCCAACAAGGCCGCGGAAGAATACACAAAAGAGCTGATTACAAACCATGTTTCCGGCAGGCTCAAGGTCGCTCCCGAACACACGGCAGAGCGGACGCTCAACGTGATGCGCAAGCCTCCGTTCAGCCTGTTTTATCAATTCAAAAAAATTTTCGATGCCGAAAACAAAAAGTGGAACCTGAATCAGCAATTGATCCCTTATTTCATTTCTTCACACCCGGGTTGCACGGAAGAAGATATGGCGGAACTCGCCGCC
Source organism: Petrimonas sp. (assembly GCA_041848845.1). Taxonomy (GTDB): domain Bacteria; phylum Bacteroidota; class Bacteroidia; order Bacteroidales; family Dysgonomonadaceae; genus Petrimonas. Next base: position 4,188 of record JBGZJM010000155.1, read on the forward strand.
ATATCTAAAAACCTGAATTTCAAACTGGAGCAGATACAAGACTTCACGCCCTCGCCCATGACGCTGGCCACAGAGATCTATTACACAGGCTACCACCCCTATTCGCTCGAAAAGGTCTACACCGCAAAAACCCCTTCACAAAAAGAAAGTCAACGGCAATTCTTCTTCTGGTACGACAAGAACAACAGAAAGAAATTAACCGCAGAATTGAAACGGCTCCAACGCACCGATCTTATTGAGAAACTCTACCCGAAAGTTAAATAAAGTTAAATATAAAAATTCCAAGGTTTTTCGTGCAGCGTTTTTTCTGTTTTTGCATCTATAAGTATGTAGAAGCAATAAAAATGTATGAAAGCTACCGCGTGGAAATTTGTTTTTGTCGTCTTTCTACTTGCCGTTGCGTCGTGCAACAAGAAAGACGAACATTCGCTGGGCGAATTCCATATTGACATCGCTACGGTCATTCCCATGGGGGAAAACGGATACATGCTAATGCTCGACAACGGCAAGCAACTCTGGCCGGCCGCGACGGACGTGCACTACCTGCCGACCCGGAACCAGCGGGTATTTGTGAATTACACCACGTTATCGGATCAACGGGCCGGATACGATCATTACGTGAGGGTGAACGACATCTGGAACATCCTTACCAAAAAGGTCATCGACCAAACATCGCAAAACACCGACAGCATAGGGCATGATCCGGTGAAAATAAACGAAGTATGGGTGGGCAACGACTACCTGAATATCGATTTCATGTTCAATTACGGAGGAATCAGGCCTCACGCCATCAACCTGGTGGCCGACTCGCCGTATCCGGATACAGCCTCCGATACCCTTGAGCTGGAATTCCGCCACAACGCTTACGGCAGTTCAAGCCCGAGGTTCTACGAGGGATTCGTGTGTTTCGACCTGAAGCCGTTCCAAAGAACCGATACCGACTCTGTTCAATTAGCGGTTAAAGCAAGAAACGGGGATGAAATAAAAACCTACAACGTGGTTTACAGGTACAACCAGGCTGCGTTGCTAAACAAAATCGCTGCAACTCCCATACCGGTTGTCGCATCGAACGAATACTATTAAATAACCATAACTTAATTAGTTCTATTTCTTATATGACTTTTTGATTTTCCATGGCCGGTAAGACTCTGTGAAGAGCCTTGCCGGTTTTTTTGCCAAAGTCCGTTTATGTTATAAAACATACGGGTTTGGAGCGAAAATTGACAAATAAAAAATACCTTTGTGTTCAGAACAGAACAGCACACTCTCTTGTCATGCAAATAGAATTCAACAACAAGAATACGAAAGTCAAGCAATTGGCAGATCACATCCAGCGGGCCATATCCATGAATGAGCTGATGCCCGGGGATAAACTGCCATCAATCAACACCTTAAGCCGACAACACAACATATCTCGGGATACCGTTTTCAAGGCATTCAATGAATTGAGGGCTCGAGGGCTGATCGAATCCATTCACGGGAAAAACTACCACGTAAGCTACCGGGTAAAAAACGTGCTGCTCATCCTGGATGAATACACGCCGTTCAAGGACGTATTGTACAACACACTGGCATCGAGGCTGCCCGCCAACCATAAAATCGACCTCTGGTTTCATCAATACAACGAAAACCTGTTCAACAACATTGTGCGGGAATCCTACGGCATGTATAACAAATACCTGATCATGAATTACAGCAACGAAGTGCTGGCAGAATCGTTGTCCAAAATAGACCCGCACAAATTGCTGTTGCTCGATTTCGGCAACTTCAACAAAGAAGGATTGTCGTATGTCTGCCAGGACTTTGACCGGGCACTTTACGACGCATTGGATGAAGCGAAGCACGATTTCAAAAAGTATAAAAAAATCGTATTCCTGTTCGATAAGCGGCACAAACACCCGCAAAGCAGCAAAGAATATTTTGTTAAATTCTGCCTGGACAATAATTTCGGATTTGAAATTATCGATTCCTTCACACCTCAAACACCTGTGATTGAGGGCACGCTATACATCATTATCAAGCAGACCGACGTAGTAGAGGTTATTAAAAGAAGCAAAACCGACAAGCTGACCGTGGGCAGACAGTTCGGGATTATCGGCTACAACAATAATCCTTTTTACGAAGTGATTGAAAACGGAATTGCAACCATCAGCATCGACTGGGAGGAAATGGGCAACCTGGCCGCCGATTTTGTGATAAACGGCAACCCCATCACCCGCTATCTTCCGACAAAGATCATCAAAAGGGGATCCTATTGATTTTTCTGCCGTATCCTCAGCACTGTTCATGCTACAACCCAACTTTGTACAAACGAATCATTAAAAAGATAAAAAGCTTTATGAAAACTTATCCCAAAATCGGTATCCGTCCCACCATCGACGGGCGGCAGGGTGGCGTCAGAGAGAGCCTCGAAGAAAAAACAATGAACCTGGCAAAAGCTGTTGCCAACCTGATAAGCTCAAGCTTGAAAAACGGCGATGGCAGCCCCGTGGAATGCGTTATTGCCGACACAACCATTGGACGTGTAGGCGAAAGCGCGGCCTGTGCGGCAAAATTTGAACGCGAGGGAGTAGGCTCCACGATAACCGTTACATCCTGCTGGTGCTACGGATCCGAAACCATGGACATGAACCCGCATTACCCCAAGGCAGTATGGGGTTTCAACGGGACCGAACGTCCGGGAGCCGTGTATCTGGCAGCCGTCCTGGCGGCTCATGCCCAAAAGGGACTGCCCGCTTTCGGCATTTACGGGCGCGACGTGCAAGACCTGGACGACAATTCCATTCCCGATGACGTGGCTGAAAAGCTGCTGCGCTTTGCCCGCGGAGCGCAGGCTGTCGCCACCATGCGCGGAAAATCCTATCTGTCGATAGGAAATGTATCCATGGGTATTGCCGGCTCCATCGTCAATCCCGATTTCTTCCAGGAGTACCTGGGGATGAGAAACGAACAGGTGGAATCCATCGAAATTCTTCGTCGCATGGAAGAAGGAATTTACGACCGGGAAGAGTATGCCAAAGCAATGGCCTGGACAAGAAAATATTGCGTCTCGAACGAAGCCGAAGACCTCAACCGGGCTGAAAAAGTGAAGAGCCGTGCCGAAAAAGATGCCGATTGGGAATTTGTGGTAAAGATGACCCTTATCATCCGTGACCTGATGACCGGGAACCCGCGGCTCGGGGAGATGGGATTCCAAGAAGAGGCCATCGGGCACAACGCTATTGCCGCCGGTTTTCAGGGACAACGCCAGTGGACCGACTACAAGCCGAACGGCGACTTCTCCGAGGCCCTGCTCTGCTCGTCCTTCGACTGGAACGGGATTCGCGAAGCCTATGTGGTAGCTACCGAAAACGATGCCTGCAACGGGGTGGCCATGCTGTTTGGACATCTTCTCACCAACACCTCCCAGATTTTTTCCGATGTACGCACGTACTGGAGTCCCGCGGCGGTGAAAAGGGTTACGGGCAAAGAACTTACCGGAAAAGCCAAGGACGGGATCATCCACCTTATCAACTCCGGCGCCACCACGCTCGACGCAACCGGAAAACAGCGAAAAGAAGGTAAACCGGCCATGAAACCTTTCTGGGAGATCAACGAAAAAGAGGTGGAGGAATGCCTGGCAGCCACACGCTGGTGTCCGGCAAACCGCGATTATTTCCGGGGAGGGGGTTTCTCTTCCAATTTCCTTTCGGAAGGCGGGATGCCCGTTACCATGTCGCGGTTAAACCTGGTAAAAGGTGTCGGCCCCGTGTTACAGATAGCCGAAGGATGGAGCGTGGAGATCGATCCGGAGATTCATAAAACGCTCAACGAGCGCACCGACCGGACCTGGCCCACCACCTGGTTCGTCCCCAGATTGACCGGCAAGCCGGCCTTCAAGGATGTCTACTCGGTCATGAACAACTGGGGAGCCAATCACGGAGCCATCAGCTACGGACACATCGGACAGGACCTGATCACGCTGGCCTCCATCCTTCGCATTCCGGTGTGCATGCACAACGTGGAAGAAGACGAGATATTCCGCCCCGCGGCGTGGAACGCATTGGGAATGGATAAGGAAGGTGCCGACTATCGCGCCTGCGCCACCTTTGGACCGATTTACAAATAAGAGATGAAAAACAATACATCCCGTTCCAAACCGGCGGTTATCGAGAAAAAATACCTCGTCCCCTTTATACTTATCACCAGTTTATTTGCCCTGTGGGGTTTTGCCAACGACATCACCAACCCCATGGTGGCCGCTTTCCAGACCATTATGGAAATTCCGGTTTCGGAAGCGGCATTGG
>JBGZJM010000156.1:0-3098 GCA_041848845.1 Petrimonas sp.
GGAAGTTTTTTATGTATAGTGAATGAAAAACAACACAAAGATATCGTTTTTTATCAATAAATTTATTTTTGAACGAAATAAAATTCAGATATTCGTTTTTTCAAACAAAGCCAGCCCTGGAGTCTGAGTGAAAGTATACAAACTTACGGGGATGCCCAGTTTCTTTTTAGGCAGTGAATTTATTATCAAGTTGATACTTAAGCATCTTAAAGTTCTTATAGGACACTATTGATTACGTATAATAAAAAAAGGGTGTATCACAAATGTGATTTCACCCTCTTTTTATTCGGATACTTATTACTTATCTGATTTGATCTGAGAACAAATTCAAATATTCATTTCTCAAAAGGTAAATTTTTATTTTGAGACAGCCTCAATAAATCAGTTGTTCTCCGGGCGTAATTTCCTTACCACGGCTCCGGTCTGCCACATCTCGCTTTCGCGGAGGGCTTTCAGTTCTGCTTCCAGTTTCTCGCGGTAGTCGGCCTGTGAATTGCTGTCGATGGAGCGTTGCGCTTCATTCCCGCTGGCCACTTCTTTATAAAGTTTTTCGAAGACGGGCTTTGTTGCATCGTGGAACGGGCCCATCCAGTCGAGGGCGCCACGCTGGGCCGTGGTGGAGCAGTTGGCGTACATCCAGTCCATCCCTTTTGCGGCAAAAAGCGGCATCAACGACTGTGTGAGCTCTTCCACCGTTTCGTTGAACGCTTCCGACGGGGTGTGTCCGTTTTCGCGGAGTACTTCGTACTGAGCCAGTAAGAGTCCCTGGATGGCACCCATTAATGTTCCGCGTTCACCGGTAAGATCGGAATAGACTTCGCGTTTGAAATCGGTTTCGAACAGATAACCCGAGCCAACACCAATTCCCAATGCAACAACACGGTCGAAAGCGCGTCCGGTAGCGTCCTGGAAAATGGCGTAAGAAGAGTTCAACCCGCGTCCTTCCAGGAACATTGTTCTCAACGAAGTTCCCGATCCTTTTGGTGCTACAAGGATTACATCCACATCGGCGGGCGGAATAATTCCCGTACGTTCTTTGTAAGTAATTCCAAATCCGTGTGAGAAGTACAATGCCTTACCGGGAGTAAGATGCTTTTTCACCGTTGGCCAAACTTCAATTTGTGCTGCATCTGAAAGCAAATATTGAATAATGGTTGCTTTCTCACACGCCTCTTCAATTTCGAAAAGCGTTTCACCCGGAACCCAGCCGTCGGCAACAGCTTTGTCCCAGGTTTTTCCTCCTTTGCGTTGTCCGACGATTACGTTGAAACCATTGTCACGCAGGTTGAGCGATTGTCCCGGACCTTGAACACCGTAGCCGATTACTGCTATTGTTTCGTTTTTAAGAACTTCCTGTGCTTTACTTAATGGAAATTCTTCGCGGGTAACTACATTTTCTTCTACCCCGCCAAAATTCATTTTTGCCATATTTTTTATTGATTTTAAAACCGGGAACAAAGACACATCCGGCCCTTGCTTCCCCGGTCTGATTATTTACATTTTTATTGTTTTCGAATGCAATTGATTACGAAATGTTTAGATGTTTATGGGGTACCCGTCGATAAAGCAGGCGTAATCTGATATGTTGTTTGAGTGAATCGGTAACGGGTCACAAAACATTGTCAATTGAGTAATTAGTTGTATTCATATTTATATTATTTATAGATGTGAAAGTTGTTTCTGCTTCATCTCTTTCCGCTGCGCCAGCATGTCGCTCAGACGTTCCACCTTCGACTTGGTGATGGCTATTCTTCCGGAACGGATGAACTGTAGCACGCCTATTTTCTCGGCCAGCTCGTTGAAGAGGCCCTGCGTTTCGGCGTAATGCCCGGCTTTGAGGAACACCACGCAGTCGTTGGAAACCTCGAGCACCCGGATGTTGTATTTCCGGATCAGGTATTCGATGGACCCGTGTTCCAGAATCTTGTCGGTAGCCAGTTTATACAGGGCCAGTTCCTGATGGATGAGTTCGTCGTCCACATTGAAATAGGCTTTGAGCACATCGATGCGTTTGTCGATCTGGCGCACCAGTTTTTTCATCACCTCGCCGGATTCCGCGAAAACGGTGATGGTGAACTTATGGATGCCTGCCAGGGCCGAGGGCGAGACCGAGAGGGTTTCGATGTTCAGTTGCCGGCGCGTGAAGATGGTGGTGATCTGGTTGAGCACCCCTACCGTATTTTCCGAGAAAATGGTGACGGTATATAATGTTTTTCCTTCCATAATTTGTTGAGTTTAGAGTTTGTGTCCGTTTCCAATCAGTATATCGGTAACGCTTCCTCCGGCAGGAACCATGGGATAAACCATCCCTTTGGTTTCCACTACCGCTTCGAGCAGGTAGGCGCCCTTGTGCGACAGCATCTCCTCGATGGCGCCGTCCAGCTCTTTCCTGTCGGTCACTTTCCTTCCCCGGATGCCGTAGGCTTCGGCAATCTTCACGAAGTCGGGGTTCTTGAGGTGTGTCTCCGAATACCGTTCATCAAAAAACAATTCCTGCCACTGACGAACCATTCCCAGATAATTGTTATTCAGAAGGATGATTTTTACGTCGATGTTGTACTCCAGGATGGTGCCGAGCTCCTGGATGGACATCTGCAGGCCGCCGTCTCCCACAAAGATACAGATGGTGCGGTCGGGAGCGCCATATTTTGCCCCGATCCCGGCGGGCAGCCCGAAACCCATGGTACCCAGTCCGCCCGAAGTGACCATGCTGCGCGGCAGTGTGGATTTGAAATAGCGGGTGGCCATCATCTGGTGCTGCCCCACGTCGGTAACACAAATGGCTTTGTGTTTTGTGGCTTCCGATACCTTGTTCACCACTTCGCCCATCTTCAGTTCGCCTCCGTTTTCGGGATACAGCTCAGCCTTGATGACACAGTCGAACTCCTTCTTCTTGTATTGTCCGAATGTTTCCAACCACTCCGTGTGTTTACGCTCCTCGATCAGGGCGGTGACGAGCGGCAGTGTGTCTTTGGCATTGCCCAGAACCTTTACGGTGGTCTTCACGTTCTTGTCCATCTCCGCCAGGTCGATGTCGAAGTGGATGATCTTCGCCTGCCGCGCATAGGTGTTGAGGTCGCCGGTGACACGGTCGTCGA
>JBGZJM010000157.1:0-5352 GCA_041848845.1 Petrimonas sp.
ACTGCTGAAAGCCGACGGTATAAAAACGCGAATCGTCTCTGTTCCATCGGAAGGATTGTTCCGCAGTCAAACCCAGGAATACCAGGGATCGATTCTGCCTGAGGGTAAAAAGAAATTCGGTTTAACCGCCGGACTCCCCGTAACGCTGGAAGGCCTGGTGGGTGCAGACGGAAAAGTATGGGGAATGCACTCGTTCGGATTTTCGGCGCCCTACAAGGTACTGGACGAAAAACTGGGTTATACGGGCCAAAACGTGTATGAACAAGTAAAAAAATTATTGTAGAACCATGTCTTTATTCGATAAAACAGAGAAACCCATTGGATTGGCTTCCGACCATGCCGGCTTCGCGGCCAAGCAGATTGTTATCCGGCTATTGACGGAAAAGGGAATCCCTTTCAAGGATTTCGGCGCGTATTCCGAAGAAAGTTCGGATTATGCCGATTTTGCCCATCCCCTGGCAACGGCCGTTGAGAACGGAGAGTGTTATCCGGGAATTGCCGTCTGCGGATCGGGAAACGGTATAAATATGACGATGAACAAGCACCGGGGCATTCGTTCCGCCCTTTGCTGGAACAAAGAAGTGGCTTATCTGGCGCGCGCTCACAACGATGCCAATGCGTTGGCCTTGCCGGGCAGGCTGCTGAACGGGGAAGAGATTTACGAAATCCTGGTAACCTTTCTCAATACGCCTTTCGAAGGCGGCAGGCACGAGAGAAGAATCAATAAGATTCCTTGCGGATAAGAGAGATTGTGCCATGATATTCAGAAAAATAAAACACTTGTTGATTCTACTCTGTTCGCTTTCCGTTGTTTCGGGATGTGAAGACAGTCTGCGTTTTGATAACGATCCACGCGGTAATTTCGACGCGCTTTGGAAGATTCTCGACGAGAATTATTGTTTCTTCGAATACAAGGAGATCGACTGGAATGCCGTGTATAAAAGGTATGGCTCAAGGGTGAAGAGCGACATGGGGAACTACGCCCTTTTCAACCTGATGGGAGAAATGCTCTCGGAACTGAAAGACGGACATGTAAACCTCATCGCTTCGCACGATATGTCCCGCTATTGGAGCTGGGCGGAGGATTTCCCGCCGAATTTCGACCCCAATATCCAGAAAAAATACCTGGAGCGCGATTTTTCCATTGCCGGTGGAATGCATTATAAAATACTGGACGATAATGTCGGTTACGTGTATTACGGCAGTTTTTCGCGCGATGTCGGCGATGCGAACATGTCGCAGATACTGAGCCAGATGGCCGTCTGCAAAGGCATTATCATCGATGTGCGCAATAACGGGGGCGGCAGTTTGACGAATGTGGAGCGCATTGCTTCGCGTTTTTTCAACGAAAAAACCCTGGTGGGCTACATTTCCCATAAGATCGGCAAGGGGCATTCCGACTTTTCCGGTTTTTATCCCAAATACGTGAACAGCCACGATAAGATCAGGTACCAAAAACCGGTGATTGTTTTGACCAACAGAAGTTGTTACAGCGCCACGAACGATTTCGTGAACGTTATGAAACATGCCCCGAATGCGACCATTATCGGAGATAAAACCGGCGGCGGGAGCGGATTGCCTTTCTCGTCGGAACTGCCGAACGGCTGGTCGATCCGGTTTTCGGCGTCGCCCATGTACAACGTCAACAAGGAACACATCGAATTCGGCATCGAACCCGATGTATACGTCTCCATGACCGAAAGCGACAAATCGAAAGGGAAAGACAGCATTATCGAGAAAGCCAGGGAGTTGATCCACTCCTTTGCCCGTTGAGGGCCTTAAATTACCTCAATACCCTGTGCTCCGCACATCTCCAATGCCATTCGGCGCAGGCGGAATTTCTGTATCTTGCCGCTTCCCGTCATGGGAAACTGATCGATAAAGAACACGTACCTCGGGATTTTGTAGCGGGCAATATGACCCTTGCAAAAATCGCGGACATCTTCACGCGTCAACTCTTTCCCCTCTTTGAGAATAATAAAAGCGCCCACGTCCTCCCCATACCTGGGTGAAGCCACGGCAACCACCTGAACGTCCCTGACTTCGGGCATTTTGTAAAGAAAATCCTCCACTTCCTTGGGGGAAATGTTCTCGCCGCCCCGGATGATCATGTCTTTGATCCTCCCCGTGATGCGGTAGTTGCCGTTTTCGTCTCTTATACCCAGGTCGCCCGAGTGCAGGTAGCCGTTAACATCGATTACCTGGGCGGTTGCTTCCGGGTTTTTGTAATAACCCTTCATCACATTATAACCGCGACAGCACATTTCGCCTTCCACGCCCACCGGACATTCTTCTCCGGTTGCAGGGTCGAGCACTTTCACGTCGGTAAACTCATAGGCGTGTCCTACGGTTGTGCAACGCACATCAAATGGATCGTCAACATGGGTTTGCGTCATTCCCGGCGAGGCCTCCGTGAGTCCGTACACGCTGGTGACGTCCATAAACATCTTTTCGTTTACCTGCTTCATCAGCTCCACCGGACAAAGCGATCCGGCCATTATACCCGTGCGCAACGAACGCATATCGAACAAGGGAAACATGGGATGATTCAACTCGGCAATGAACATGGTCGGGACGCCGTGCAGGACGGTGCAGCGTTCCTTATGGACGGATGCCAGAACCAGTAAAGGATCAAACCTCTCTACCATGACCTGCGTGCTCCCGTGGGTGAGGCAACACATGGTAGCCAACACTACGCCGAAACAATGGAACAACGGAACGCAGACACAACACTTGTCTTCGGGTGTGAATTTCATGTGGACGCCCGTCAAATAACCGTTGTTGGTGATGTTGTGGTGACTGAGCATTACTCCTTTTGGAAATCCGGTTGTCCCCGAGGTGTACTGCATATTTACGGTATCGTGGCAACCGGTCTGCTGCCTGAGCGACCAGAATTCGTCTTTCGGCCGGCTCGCGCCGACCAAAAGCAGCTCGGCCGTATTGTACATCCCGCGGAATTTTTCCTGTCCTATATACACCACGTTTCTGATTTCCGGAAAGCGGCCGCTTTTGAGTTTTCCGCGTTGTGTGGTCCTCAATTCCGGCAAAAGCTCATAAATCATATCGATATAATCGCTGCCGGGAATTCCTTCGGTAAGGCACAGCGTATGCATATCCGCATTTTTCATGACAAAAGCCAGTTCTTCGGTTTTGTAGTTGGTGTTCACGGTAACTGCCACGGCACCGATTTTTGCCGTGGCATAAAGCACGGTCAACCAATCGGGAACATTCTGTGCCCAGATCCCTACGTTTGTTCCGCGGGTCACCCCGATCGACAACAGCCCGTTGGCCATGTTGTTCACCCGTTCATCGAACGACTTCCAGGTAAAGCGAAGGTTTCGGTCGGAATACACAATATACTCTTTATCAGGGGTTTCCTTGGCCCAGTACTCGAGCCAATCACCCAGTGTCTTCTCAAAAAGTTGCATAAAACGGTGAATTAATTAGGGGTGTATACTACGGCAAGAACCTGGGCAGGCTCATCGTTGGCCGAGATTACCAAATGTTCTACAACGGAGTCGTAATAAATGCTTTCACCAATATTCAGGACAAAGTTGTCCAATCCGTACAAAACGGTTATCGATCCTTTTAAAACATAGAGGAACTCCTCTCCCTCGTGTGAAGAAGGGGTCATCTGGGATGAGCCGGAAGGCTTTATGTCGATAAGAAAAGGCTCCATATGCCTTCCCGATTTGCTTGCCGCTAAAGAAAAAAAATCGATGTGTGAATTGTCATTGGTTAAATGGCTGGTGAAAGTAACCGGCGACGATTGCCTGGAGTTTTTATTGACAACAGGACCTATGTTCTCATTATCATCAAGGAAAGTTCCTAACCTGACGCCCAACGCTCTGGAAATTTTGATAAGCGATGACAACGAAGGCACTTTTTCACTGTTAAAAATAAGTTCAATCTGCTCCAAAGTCAGGCCTGCATTCGCAGCCAACTCTTCCGCCGGAATATTTTTACCGGCGCACACCGTTTTTATTTTCTCTGTAACAGGGTTCATAAATTTCGTAAATATTTTTTATTTTTGGCCACAAAACTACAAAAGTATTACGTTATTGGCAAATATAATTTTAATATGATACGAAAAAACAATAATTTTGTCAATTATGAAACATATTTCACCCTGTCGGCAACAAATAGTTGATTCGCCAAAAAACCGTTCTTCTGTTATTCGTTTTACTTTTTTTTGTACCTTTGCAGTTTCGAGAAAACGAGCTTACTAAAGTTTGCCATTTTGAGCAGTCTGTGCTCATAATCCGGGCAAGCTTGGTTTCCGGTTGATTTGCTTAACAAAAAAGTCGGTTTCGATTAAAAAAGATAATTATTTTTGATAATGGCGAGAGTGATTCCGTTCGCTCTCTTTTATTGTGTAAGGATGGATAAGAATACAATTATCGGTTTTTTACTGATTGGTGCAATCGTTATTGCGTTCACGTTTTTAAACCGGCCCAGCCAGGAACAGATAGCGGAACAGCAGAGGTTGCGCGATTCAATACAACAGGCTGAAAACCAAAATACTGCATTAGAAGCGGAACGACTGGCGACCGAGGGTTCCCGGCAAATTGCTGAAATCAAACAACAAAACAGAGCTGCCGATTTCTTTGCAACCGGAACACCTGCCGCCAATGATTCAATTAGTGCTCCAACCGATTCAACGACGGAAATAAAGGCCGCTGAAGAAGAATTTGTAACCCTGGAAAATGAAAAGCTTAAATTGGCCATAAGCACATCGGGCGGAAGCATCCATTCGGTACAACTCAAAGGCGAAAAGAAATTTAACGGCGACAGTCTCTATCTTTTCGAAGGCGACGAAGCCCGGTTTAACCTGGAACTCTTTAACCGCAATAGTGTTCGTTTATCCACGGAAGATCAACGGTTTACTCCAATGCCAACCGCCGACGGGAAGTCGGTGGTGATGCGTTTGGAGAGTTCTGCGGAACAATACATTGACTTGATCTACACCCTTCCCGCCAATGAATTCATGCTGGACTTTGATATCCGGATAGCCGGAATGAAGAACGGTTTGCATCCGGAGAGTTTAACGAATTTCCGCGTCAACTGGGAACAAAAAATCCGTCAGCAAGAGCAGGGACGCCAGTTTGAAAACCGTTTCGCACGATTGAACTACAGGTACCTGGGACAAGATGTCCAGAAACTGAGTGACAGCAAAAACGAGCGGAAAGAACTTACCGAACCGGTAAAATGGATTGCATTCAAAGATCAGTTCTTCAGCACGGTCATTATTGCCGAGAAACCTTTCAGCAACACCATTCTTACATCACAACCGCTCAGTACGACCGAACACATCAAGGATTACAAGGCTGAAACCTGGGTTCCGGTAACCGC
>JBGZJM010000158.1:0-6459 GCA_041848845.1 Petrimonas sp.
AGACCCAGAATAATGTTGCGGTCCGACGGGATTTTTTCCGTCAGGCGATACCTGTTTTCCGGATTTTCGAGCACTTCTCTCACGGTCGCTCCAGCGTCACCGCTGTATGGCGGCAAACTGTTTATTTCTTTTGCCAATTTCTCCGTACTTGCGACATAGGCCAGCGTGAAATCGGATATGGCCATGGAATGGATGAAGAAATCTACCGGAACATTTTTCGTTAACGCATCCACGGCACGGTAAACACTTTCCGCATCGGTGACGGGAATAAAGTCCACGAACGGAAGTTGCTCTTTATCTAACGCCTTCCTGAAAGCCGTTTCGGTGAGGATGTAAGTGACGTGGAAGTCGGAACGTTTTTCAGCGCAAAAGTAGTCCAGTACTGCTTCGAGGCAATACCAGCCGAGCAGTCCGGTGCTGATGTTGGTCAGCTTCCGTACCCCGTCGATGGGCTCCGATGTTCCGCCTGCCGTGATGGCTATATTCAGCATAAATTATATCCTTTCGGTTATCCGGTTGTTCTCGTCGAGAATAAATACACCGGGTTTGTGCTCTTTGGCTTCCTCGGGCGACAGGGCTACATAGGCCATGATGATGATCTTGTCGCCGGGTTGTACCAGCCGGGCCGCCGCGCCGTTCAGGCAAATGGTGCCGCTGCCTGCCTCCCCCTCGATGACGTAGGTCTCGAACCGCTGCCCGTTGTTGTTGTTCACCACGCTGACCTTTTCCCAAACCAGAATTCCGCTTTGCTCGAGCAGGGTTTTATCGATGGTGATGCTACCCGTATAATTGAGATTGGCCTCCGTAACGGTCGCCCTATGAAGTTTTGCTTTCAGTAATGTGAGTTGCATCTATTTTTCCAGAATTATGTTGTCGATTAATCTTGTTTTGCCGAATCTTACGGCGACTGCCGCAAGCGCTTTCTCGTTGACGGTCTCAATCGTTTTTAATGACGGATATGCATATATGCTTACGTAATCGATGCTGGCCAGCGGCGCCTCGTTTATCTTGCCGGTGATTTGCCGTACCAGTTTTTCGACGTTCTCTTCCCCTTTTTCGAATGCCGCCCGTCCTTCCCGCAGCGCTTTGTTCAGTATGACAGCTTGTGCCCTTTCGGCAGCCGATAAATAGGTGTTGCGCGAACTCATGGCCAGCCCGTCTTCTTCCCGCACAATCGGACAGACAATCAGCTCGATGTCCATGTGCAGATCGGCCGCCATCTTTATCAGGATAGCCGCCTGCTGTGCATCTTTTTGTCCGAAATAAGCCCTTTGCGGCCGGACGATGTTGAAGAGGATGGTCACAACCGTTGTCACACCTTTGAAATGAGCCGGGCGTGAGGCTCCGCAAAGTACCCGGGTGATCTCGCCGGCGACTTCCACGAAAGTGGAACTTCCCCGGGGATAGATCTCTTCCGCGGAAGGATGGAACACCACATCGGCTCCGGCACCTGTGGCGAGTTGTTCGTCGCGTTCAATGTTCCGGGGATAGGATTCGAAATCTTCGTTGGGGGCAAACTGGGTGGGATTAACGAAGTCGCTGACGACTACGGTATCGTTTTCGGCTTTTGCCCTACGGATAAGCGAGAGATGCCCTTCGTGCAGGAATCCCATGGTGGGTACAAAGCCGATGGATTTTCCCGATTTGCGTTGCGCATCGAGATATTCCCTTAATTCTTTTACGGTTGTAATGATCACTTTCTTTCAATTAGCAATTGGCAATTGGCAATTGGCAATTGGCTCCGACTTTGGACTTTATAACTTTATAAGCTGTCCACCGTCTACGGCCCTTGCCCTTCAATACAGCTTGTCCAGGATATCCGCATCCATATCGAACGTGTGTTCTCCGGACGGAAAGTCACCTTCCCGGACTTCCGCCATGTAATCCCGGACAGCTGCCGTAATTTCGGTGTTCAGCCTTGCGTACCGCTTTACAAACCGGGGAGCAAAATCGCCGAACATTCCCAGCATATCGTTGATCACCAATACCTGGCCGTCACAACCGCTCCCGGCTCCTATGCCTATGGTCGGGATGCGGAGGGATTTCGTGATCAGTTGGGCCAGCTTGTCGGGAATGCATTCCAGTGTGATGGCAAAGACGCCGGCTTCCTCCAGCAATCGGGCATCTTCCCAGATTCTCCTTGCGCTTTGTTCGTCTTTTCCCTGCACTTTAAACCCGCCGAAAGCGTTGACCGACTGCGGTGTCAGTCCGATATGTCCCATTACCGGAATTTGTGCGTCCACAACGGCTTTTATCGTTTCCGAGAAAAGCGCGCCGCCTTCCATCTTGACGGCTTCGGCACCGCCTTCCTTGATCATTCTGCCCGCATTCCGTACGGCTTCCCCTTTTGAGACATGATAGGATAAAAAAGGCATGTCGGCGACTACCAGCGCGTTTTTTACACCCTGGACAACGGCTTTCGTGTGGTATATCATTTCGTCGAGAGTAACCGGGAGCGTGGATTCGTTTCCCTGGAAGACCATTCCCAGCGAATCGCCAACCAGGACGGAATCGATTCCGGCGGCATCCACCATTTTCGCCATCGAATAATCGTAGGCGGTGAGCATACTTATTTTCCGGTGGTTGTCTTTCGCTTCCTGAAAGGATTTTACAGTAAATTTTTGTGCCATATTTTTTATTGCTTAGAGAGCGGGGTGTCAAGTACTTCCTCCAGCGAATAATCGCCCAGCAGCCGCATGGTTCTCCTGCCCATCAGCGTGTATAACGCTGTCATTTCCGGCATAAGGGCATTCAGGCTTTCCAAATGCAGCCGGACGGTGTCTTTGTCGCCCCGCTTGATAGGGCCGGTAAGCGCATCCTTCATATCTTTCCCTTTCAGGTTAAGGATAACGCTTTCCAACAAAGGCCGGGTGGCTTCCCGGATATGATTCGCGGGCATGCCCGATTTCTCGAAAATCGCAAAGGAGGTGTCCAACAGCGTCACCAGGTAGTTTGATAAAACACAGGCGGCCGCGTGATAAAGGGATTTCCTGCCGGAATCTACGGTAAACGTTTGGTTTCCGCATGCCTTGAAAAAACCGGCTAATTGCCCGTTATCATCCTCCGGCTTTTCCACTGCAAACCAGGTGTCGCTTAATTTTTCCTGTGCCGCGATGGGATCGCCGAATGCCAGGAGCGGATGCGCGCAAGCCGTTTGATAACCGTTTTCTTTTAACGGGTTCAATACGGAAAGAGGATATGCGCCGCTGGCGTGCAAGACCAGCTTTTTGTCCTTCCCGGGGAGAGGGAGAAGGAGGATTTGCCGGACAACGGCTTCAATCTGGTCATCGGGCGTCGTGATCCATATCATCCGGTTGTCGTTGACCAGCTCCCCGGCGGACGCGTATGGGTGGGAACGGGTCAGCCGGGCCGCTTTTTCGGCGCTTTTGCAACTTAGGCTATAGTAACCCCCTATCTCAAAACCTCTGTTTTTGAAATACAATCCCAAAGCGGTTGAAACTTTGCCGGCACCTATAAAAGCAATCTTCATTACCAATTTTACGTCGCTGTTCCGCGAGGCAAAGGTACAAAATAATATGAGAAGAAAAGAGTGTGGAGCAGAATTTGTAAAGAGTGTATTAACCGAGCAAAGCCAGTAAAATAGGAAGATAATCTTTTAATTCTTTTCTCAAGATCTCCAACGCCTTACTCAACCGGTAATTAACGGTTTGAGTTGAAACATTCAATGTTTCGGCTATTTCTTTGTGTGTCATGGCGTCAATACGGCTCATCTCAAAGGCTTGTCGGAAGTTTTCGGGAAGTTGTTCCAGTGCTTTGTTAAATAATTCAAACAGCTCATTCTCGAAATAAAAATCGGGATTGTCGAACAGTTCCTGATATTTTTCTTTTAGAGCTTCCTGGATTCGATTTTTAATTCTTTCGCGGTTGGTTTTGTTTAAGCATTTGTTTTTAACGATCGTAAACAATAACGATTTCATTGACATCTCCGCAATAAGAGAGGCACGGTTTTCCCACAGCCAAAGCATCACATCCTGCACCACCTCCTTGGCCTCTTCGTCGTCAACATATTGGGTGGCATAGGCATACAACGGTGCGAAATAGAATTTATAAACCTCTTCAAAATATGTGCCATCGTCTGATTTTAGCAAACGAATGGTTTCCGCGTTGTTATGTGGGTTATTTATCATCAAAGTTAAATAGTTTGAATAATGAATGCCTGTATCCAACAAACAACAAGCAAAAGTACAAAAAAACATTTACAGACGTTTAGGTACGGCATAAATAATTTCGGGCAAGCGATTGACCTCTTCCTCAACCGGTTTGTTTGCCTACAGGGCAAGGAGCTGTTGTTGGATTTGAAGTAAAAAAATATAAAATATTTTAAAATAAAGATAAAAACCCCCGGCCTGTTTAGTAACTTTTCCTTCCGGTTTGTATTATTAGTATCAAGGGTAATATAGAGCAGGAGAGAATGGAAGAATGCGTCTTAATGGAGTACTTGAGCGGAAGGCTGAGCCGGGAAGCGTCCTTGCAGGTTGAGGAGTGGGTCTTGCTGTCGGACAAAAACAGGAGAAAACTCGAAAATATTTACATGTTGATGTTTGTAAACGACCGGATTAGGGCGAAAAACGGAGTTGATGTAAACAGGGCATATCGTGATTTCTTACAACGGAAAAAAGCCTGTGGCACCGGGAAGAGACCGGCGAGGGTGTCGTTACGGTGGCGCGCAGCCTCTGTTGCGGCAGTGGCGCTTCTCTTCCTCCTTTCAGTGACGTTTGTGTCGTTGTTCCTTGTCGATCGGAATGCCCGCCCGGTAATGGTGGAGACTAAGTTGGGAGAGCGAGCGCTGGTTACGTTGCCTGATGGCTCGAAAGTATGGCTGAATGCATGTAGTCATCTCACCTATCGCCAATCTTTGTTACGTCGTGAGCGCGACGTGATGCTCAGCGGAGAGGCCTATTTCGATGTGACACACAACAGACTCATGCCGTTTGTCGTTTCCAATCACGACTCCCGCATCCGGGTGCTCGGCACCCGGTTCAATGTGCGCTGTAATGACGATGAAACGTACCTGTCGACCACGTTGATGGAAGGATCCGTTCTTTTTTCCGATGCTCATGCCGGATTGAGCCGGCAGTTGTCGCCGGGCGAAGAACTTGTCTTTGATAAAAACAGCCGACAAATCGAAATGAAACAACGTCATCGACCGGAAGAATCCACCTGTTGGATTCAGGGACGGCTTCTCTTCGAGGATGCGCCGCTGGAAGAGATCGCCCTTAGTCTGGAACGACATTATAATGTGGAGATCCGTTTCGGGGATGAGAAGATCGGTCACGAACGGTTCAATGCCGATTTCGAGACTACGGACAATATCTTTCAGATCCTCTCCGTGTTGGAACTGACCGGTAAATTGCGGTATGAAGTAAACCACCGGGAGGTAACCATTTTCTCCTTGTAGTTTAGTAATCGCTAATTCTAAATGTTAATTACCACTAAATATTAATTACCACTAAACAAAATTACAAAAAAATGAGATGTAACGGCCATGAGGGGCGACATCGTAACGGCTTGGCGTTTTGGGCGATAGTATGCCTTTGGAGCGTATCTTCTTTCCTTTGCGCACAGAACCGTAACGTGACGTTAAAGTACACCGGTACCCCCGTCAAAGAAGTGTTTAAAAGCATCAAGGATCAGACCGGTTTGTCGGTGATCTATCACACCGAGGATATCAATCCCGAGAAAGCGGTTACGGTGAATGTAACCGATCAACCGGTGGCGGATGCGATGAAAGAGATCCTGCAAAAGGCAGGAAGTTCGTTGTCCTATGTTATTCAGGACAACTATATTGTATTGACAAAAGGAGCCCCGTCCCCGTCCGCACAAATGCCCGTATCCGGGAAACCGCAGAAACGGAGCGTTTCGGGCACGGTAACCGACCCGTCGGGCGAGCCGTTGATCGGCGTTACCGTGATTGTAGAGGGTAATGCCTCCATCGGCAATGTGACCGATTTAGACGGAAATTATACCTTGAACGATGTTCCCTCCGACGCCTCTTTGCAGTTCAGCTACGTGGGGATGAAGACCCAGGTGGTGCCGGTGAACGGACAGACCGTCATCCATGTAAAGATGGCTTCCGATACCGAGTTGCTCGATGAGGTGGTGGTGACCGCCCTCGGTATCAAACGATCGGAAAAAGCGTTGTCGTACAATGTGCAAAAAGTGGATCAGGAGGCACTCACGAAAGTGAAAGATGCCAACTTCGTAAACTCACTGAGCGGAAAGGTGGCGGGTGTGCAAATTACGCGCTCGGCCTCCGGAATAGGTGGAGCAACCCGCGTTATCATGCGCGGAACCAAATCTATTGTGGGGAATAATAATGTGCTCTATGTAGTTGATGGTATGCCCATTGGCAACGAGAGCAGAGGAGGAACGGGCGGTGAGTTCGGATCTCCCGTAGGCGGAGAGGGTATTTCCGATTTTAACTCGGAAGACATTGAA
>JBGZJM010000159.1:0-3561 GCA_041848845.1 Petrimonas sp.
CCGAAGAAAGTCCCTTGCCCGACGACCCGATGCTTGCGAAACGACCCGAGCAGCTGTCGATCGAACAATTCGAACAGCTGACGAACCTGCTCGAACCCTTAGCCGGCAAAAATTTCCCGGAAGGAAACAAGAACTGATTATTCATCGATTAAAAACCGAAACATCATGGCGGAAATCAAACTCTTTTACCACAAAGACGGCGTGGTCAGACTCAGCCGCAGCCTTGATTTTCTCAAGTCAAACCCTATCCAGAGTTTTCTCTGGATAGACCTCAACGACGTCGACGAAGAAGTGGAAAACGAACTCGAAGACTTTCTGAAGATTTACATTCAGGAAGAAGAGGAAATGATCGAGATCGAGATGTCGTCGCGTTACATCGAGACGCAGGACACGCTGGTGGTTAACTCGAACTTCCTTTTGTCGAATTTCGAAAGCGACCCGGTGTCGTTTATACTCAAAAACAACATATTGGTCACGGTTCGCAGCGAAGAGCTGATTTCGTTTCACGAAACGGTGAAGAAAATATCGGCAAACCCCAAAGGGTACAATACCGGTGCGGATGTCTTGGTGGCCTTGCTCGAAACCCGGGTGGAGTTTGATGCCGACATGATCGAGAACATGACGCACAAGATCACCCAGCTCAGTAACAGCCTGAGTTTGCAGGAAGCCGACAAGGAGTTGCTGGGCGAGATCAAGAACCTGCAGGAAAAGACCATGATGCTCCGCGAGAACATTATCGACAAGCAACGCACGGTTTCGAGCATGTTGCGCAGCGATTTTATTCCCAAGGAACTGCAACCGAAACTATCGATGATGATCCGGGACATTAACTCGCTGGTAGAGCATATCAAGTTCAGTTTCGACCGGTTGGACTACCTGCAGGACACGTTTTTGGGTTATGTGAATATCGAACAGAACAACATCATCAAGATCTTTACCATCGTGTCGGTGATCTTTATGCCGCCCACGCTCATAGCCAGCATTTACGGGATGAATTTCACAGCCATGCCTGAACTGGACATGAAATGGGGATATCCCGTATCCATCGGGTTGATGGTGCTTTCATCGCTGGCCATCCTGTTGTATTTCAAGAAGAAGAAGTGGCTGTAAAGTTATCGCCGGTTATTTGACAAATATCCGGTATTCCCAGGGGGCCAGTTCCATTTCGTTGACAGGTGTTGCTGTTTCGGCGGAAGGGAAGGCGGTAAAACCCGCACCCGGCACTGTTTCGTTAAAAACAGCCTTCACACTGTTCTTGCTGAGATTGAAAACACAGACGATTTCGTTTCCTTCATGGGCACGTTTGAAGGAGAAAACGCTTTCGGGTTTATCGTTCACTAATTCCGTCATCTTTCCGCCCCTTTCTTGCGAAAGCAATGCTTTGTTGTTCTTTTTTAGGGCGTTAAGCGATTTATACAAATCGGTAAAACCGCCTTTATCCGTCCAATTAATGCTGTCTTTTTCAAAGAACTGAAGCCTGCGGTTCAGTCCGGTTTCCTGTCCGCTGTAAATCAACGGCATGCCGGGAAGCATATAGGTGAGTACGGCAAAGGTCCCGGCGGCTTCGCCCATTCGCTCGAACTCCGTTCCGTTCCACGAGTTCTCGTCGTGGTTCGAGGTGAAATACATCGGTATGGCATGGGAGGAAAAACGTTCGCTCATCCGCCTCAGCGATAGCCGCAGAGAATCCACGTTTTCTTTTCCCTGAGCCACCCTGTTCATTTTGTGGTGGAAATCCCACGCATAATACGCGTCGAAAACCGATTCGTTGAGCTTTGGTTCTTCGGCTTCGGCCAACATGAAAATATCCGGTTTCAGCGTCATGAGCGAATCTTTTGCCGTTTCCCAAAAATCGGCAGGGACTTCGTAGGCCACATCGCAGCGGAAACCGTCGATACCGGCTTCGCGCACCCAAAACATCATGGCATCAATCATCGCCTTGCGCATTTCGTTCTTGCCGTAATCCAGTGGAGCGATATCCGTCCAGTCGTACATGATAACCGGATTTCCCAGACTGTCTCTCCTGTACCAGTCGGGATGTTCCGTTATCCACGCATGGTCACGCGATGTGTGGTTGGGCACCCAGTCCAGAATTACTTTCATACCCATGTCGTGCGCTTTTTTTACCACGTACCTGAAATCGTCCATGGTGCCGAATTCGCTGTTTACTTCCTTGTAATTCTCTATGGAATAATAACTTCCCAACGTTCCTTTTCTTTCTTTCTTCCCAATGGTTTGAACGGGCATAAACCACAACAGGTCCGCGCCCAGTTCTTTCAGCCGGGGCAAATGCCCGGCAAAGGCGTTGAACGTCCCTTCGGGTGTGAATTGTCGCGTGTTCACTTCGTAAATGGTAGCATCGTAAACCCATTCGGGATGGACATACGGTAATGCGACTGTTTTCTGATTGTTTTTGTTTCCGCACGCAACAAAAATCGCTGCAACAACAAGTAAAAGAAATAGTTTTTTCATTATTAAGTTATGATTTTTTGAGTTTATACACATCGTCCCGGTCCTGAACGAAGAAAACCGATAAAGCCCCGAGAATAAGGGAACATCCGGCAAGCATGATCGCGTAAATTACCTGTCCCCCGAAAAGGTCCTTCGTCACGAAACCCAGTATACTGGCCGCAAGGATCTGAGGAATCACGATGAAAAAGTTGAAAATCCCCATGTACGTCCCCATTTTGTTGGCCGGAAGCGCCCCGGTTAGAATAGCATAAGGCATGGAAAGAATGCTTCCCCACGTGAATCCGATACCGGTCATCGGCAACACCAACAGCGTAGGTTCTTCTATAAAAAAGAACGATACAAACGAAATTCCTCCCACAGCCAGCGACAGGGCGTGAGTGGCTTTCCGGCCTATCCGTCTCGCCAGCAGAGGCAATAAGAACGCCGATACCGCCGAAACCGCATTGTAAACGCCGAAGAGCACTCCTACCCAGACAGCTCCTTCACCGTAAAGTTCCGACTTGGGATCGGTAGTACCGTAAATGTGCTGCGTGACGGCAGGAACGGTATAAATCCACAGGGTGTAAAAGGCGAACCACGAAAAAAACTGAACGACAGCCAGCTGCCCCATTGTCTTGGGCATGTGCAGTAAATCGTTCATAATCTCCGTGATACCCTTCGGCGTCGGGTTATTTTTCGACAACAGCCCGGATAGGATGAGAATAATGCCGAAAGCCAGCAGCAATCCGGAAACAATATACAACTGTTCGTTCAACGAAAAGGATACGACAATAGTCGTAAACAGCAGTCCTGCAACTGCCCAGACAAATCCGTTCCTGAAAAACTGCGAAGCGGTTACGGGCGGTTTTACCTCGTAAGCCAGTCCCGTTGTCTGCGCTTTTTCTTCCTCGAAAGCGGCCAGTTCTTCGGGAGAATATTCTTTGGAGGTAAAAACGGTGTACAAGACCGATGCCAGCAAAACAACCCCTCCGATATAGAACGATAGTTTAACCGACGGGGGTATTATGCTTTCACCGGCAGTGTTGGACACACCGAACCAATTGGTCAGGATGTACGGCAATGCTGAGGCAACGACCGCACCCACGCCGA
>JBGZJM010000160.1:0-3249 GCA_041848845.1 Petrimonas sp.
AAGACAAGATGTTTATCGGATATATGCAACCCCGGTACCGGGCCGGATTGCGCAACGAGTTTGAATTCCTGAAAAACTTTACCGCCTCTTTCTTCCTGAGGGCCGAAGTGGGACATTCGGCTGCATTCGGCCAGGCAATACATCGAACCACCACCTCTTATAATGTGATGAATATCTGGAAATTCCCGTACTGGACGCCGGAGAATCCCATCAACGATTATGCCCGGCTTTACACCAATACATCCGTTTTCGGCGGAGGGTTGATGATATATAAACCCAGAACGTTTTTGAGGCTGCAAGACGTGTCGTTGTCCTATAACCTGCCCAAAAGCATCTTATCCAATGTGGGTATAGACAATGCAGAAATATATTATTCGGGGCATAACCTGCTCTATTTTTCCAAGTGGCCGGGTTGGGATCCCGAATCGCTGGGTACTCCCATGCCGAGAACCCATACCATTGGCTTCAGGCTAACAATGTAATTTATATTTGTCGAATATTATACAAATAAAACAATAAACACTATGAAGAAGTTGTCTAACATCTTTCTTACGGGATTTATCTTGTTGATGACATTCATCGCCTCTTGCAAAGACGATAATTGGCTGGAAATAAAGCCGAAGTCTTTCTTTACCCCTGAAAATGTATATGTGAGCAAGGCCGGATTCGAATCGGCGCTGATAACGATGCGCAAACAGCTAAAAACGGAAAACACGGGATATATCAATTATATAGCAGCCGATTTTTCGGCTTCGGATTTAGGTTCACCCTGGTCGCAATTGGATTTTAAGACATTGACACCCAGCACGTCGAAATATTATCCTTACCTGACTTTTTTCACGAACGCATACGGATTTATAAAGAACACGAATGTCGTTGTTTCACGGATCAATAATATAGAGTGGAGCAGCGAGAACGAAAAGAATGCGATTCTTGCGGAAGCTTTGTGGTTCAGGGCCTACTGGTACTACCGCCTGGTAAACACCTACGGGGACGTGCCTTTTGTAAATAAGGAGATTACAGAACCTAAACTGGATTTTTATACCCATAGCCGATGGGCTATTTTAAACAAGCTCGAAAAGGATTTGGAGTTTGCGGCGCAATGGCTGCCCGAAAAGACCGAACCGGGGGCTCCCTCCAAGGGAGCGGCCAACCACCTGCTGGCAAAAGTGTATCTGGCCAATCTGAATTTCGACAAAGCCATCGAAGCGGCGAACAAAGTGATAAACGGGCCTTATGAGTTAATGACCGGACGTTTCGGGATAGATGCTAACGACCCTGTCCGCAATCTAATCTGGGACTTGCACCGTCCCCAGAACTTTAATATCTCGGCGAATAAAGAAACAATACTCGCCATTGTGGACAGGTATGAAGCGCCTCCCGGAGGAAAAACCGACGGTCTCTATACAATGAGGATATACAACTGCTCCTGGTATCAGAATCCGGTGAGAGATAGCGAAGGGAAAACAGGCATGTTGCCGAGCGGACTGCAATACGATTCGCTGGGAAGGGGTAATGCCAACGTGATGCTGACCGATTATTACCAATACGGAATATGGAATTACGGAGGACAGACCTGGAAAAATTCGCAGGATTTAAGGAGGGCGGATATCAATTGGGTAGATGTGGATGAAATTTTATATAACAACCCCAATTCTGTTGACTACGGAAAACCGGTCGATAAGAAAAACGTTCCAACACCAATAGACACGCTAAGATGTATTTACGCTATGCCCCATTATATCATGTATGCGAAACAGCAGGACGAAAAGGCAACACCCGTGGGAGGAAATTACGATTGGTATGTTTTCAGGCTCGCGGAAACCTACCTGTTGAGAGCGGAAGCCTATTTCTGGAAAAATCAACTTCCGGAAGCCGCCAACGATATCAATAAGGTCAGAGAGAGAGCCAATGCACTGCCCATACAGGCAAGCGAAGTAACCATCGATTTTATTCTGGACGAACGCGGTCGGGAACTTTTTGCCGAAGAACCGCGCCACTCCGAAATGATCCGGATCTCCTACATCCTGGCAAAACAAAATAAAGAAGGGTACACTCTGGATAACTTCAGCAACAAGAATTATTACCATGACCGGGTTATGAAACACAACAAGGTGTACGAACAAAAAGTCACCTACATCGGTCTGACGGCCGCCATCTCTCCGTTCCATGCCCTTTGGCCGATACCTGACAAAATCATTATCGAAAATTCGCTGGGGGTAATCAATCAGAATATCGGATACAACGGAGCGGAAAACAATGTTCCTCCGCTTGAAATAATCGAAGAATAAAGAACATAAGCAGGTTATGAATATCACAAGAGAAAACAAATTAAACAATATGCAAACATCTTTATCCGGAGAGACAAAATCGCCTGCAAAAAGGGGGATGATATGGGCAAATCTTCTGCACTTGGGCACCAATATGTGGGAAGACCATGCTCATGTGGAATGGCCGGGTGTTTCGGAAGAGGTATATCGGGACGATTTCGAGTGTAAAACGTGCACCGATGCCATCGCATGGGGGGTTAGGGCTTTTCGGCCCTACCTCGTCTTCGACGATGTCGTATGGGATAAAACCTTAAAAGAAATGGCGCGGGCCGGAATGAATATGCTTGTTATCGATTTGGGAGATGCCGTCCGATACCGGAGCCATCCGGAAATTGCGGTAAAAAATGCGTGGACGGTTGACCGATTGCGTGCCGAACTGGACAAAATACGCAAACTCGGCCTGGAACCCATTCCCAAACTGAATTTCGCAACATCTCACGATACGTGGTTGGGAGAATACGCCAAAATGGTTTCCACCTCAAAATACTATCAGGTGTGCAGCGATCTGATAAGCGAAGTGATCGAACTGTTCGATACGCCCCGGTTCTTCCATTTGGGAATGGATGAAGAGACTGAGTATCACCAGAAAACCTATGAACATTCCGTTATCCGGCAGCACGATTTGTGGTGGCACGATCTCTATTTTTATATCGACGAAACCGAGAAGAAAGGTGTCCGCTCCTGGATATGGTCGGATTACGGATGGCGCCACCCCGAGTTGTTTTTCCGGAAGATGCCGAAATCGGTTGTTCAGAGCAACTGGTACTACGAAGATGAATTCGATTTGAACAAGATAGACGACAAGGCGGCTTTTGCGCAACACCTGAACAAGACCTGCGTGCAGTTTTACAAAGATCTCGAATACTACGGCTACGACCAGATTCCGACAGGCAGCAACTGGAATTTCGACAGCAACATG
>JBGZJM010000161.1:0-2702 GCA_041848845.1 Petrimonas sp.
GACAAGAAGCCGATGTTGTTTTCGTATGTCTGCAATTCCGCTTTCATACGCTCATATTGGCGCATCAGCCTTTCACGCTCGCGCAACAGCTGGCCTTTGGCATTGTCCGATCTGGCCATATCCGAAATGCTCGACCTGAAACTGTCTAATTTCCGGTCGGTTTTGTCTATATTCAACCTGTCGAACTGAGCTTCGGTGGCATCATAGAACGCTTTGTAAGCCTTGTCCTTGACTTTGAACGGAACATGTCCGATACCGTACCACTCATCCATCAGTTGCCTTAACAGCGGCAACGCCTGTTCAGGGGTGAGGGCGGCATCCAGCTTGTTGATCTTCTCCACGATCTCTTTTTTCCTTTCAAAATTTTTGGTTTCTTCATCGTGTTGAGAGGAAGTGTGGAGTTTCTTTTGTTCAAAGAAATAATCGCAGGCGGAAATAAACCGTTTCCACATGCTGTCAACATACTTACGGGGAACAATGCCAATGGTTTTCCATTCTTTCTGAATGGAAATCATCTCCTGGGTTGTTTTTTTCCAATCCTGGCTATCCTTCAATGCTTCGGCACGCTCACAAAGGGCGACTTTCTTTTTCAGATTTTCCTCCATTTCCACGTGCATCGATTTGTAGAAATCGTTTTTATTGCGGAAAAAGAAGTCACACGCAGCACGATAACGGTCGTATATTTTCGTGTTCCATTTTTTGGGAACATAACCTATCTCACGCCATTGCTTCTGAATATCAAGAACTTCCTTGATTTTGTTGTTCCAGTCCCTGACGGAGTTCAGTTTCGAATAATCGATGGCTTCAAGGGTTTCGCACAGCGCGGTTTTAGCCGCCAGATTCTCTTCTTCTTTTCCTTTAAGGTTTTCGAAATGAGCTTGATATTTTTTATTGATTAATGTGGAAGCTGCTTTAAAACGGTTCCAGATTTCTTCGCGGTCCTTACGGGAAACCGGGCCTACATCACGCCACTCCTGGTGAAGATTCTGCAGTTGATGAAATGCCGAAACCACATCCGGTTCTTCGTCGAGCCTTTCGGCTGCTTCGCAAAGTTCGGTCTTGAGTTCCAGATTTTTTTTGAAGTCGTATTCACGAAACTCGTTATTGATGCGCACCAGATCGTAAAACTTTTCCACATGACGCTGGTATTCTTTCCAAAGCTCGTTCACTTTGGTCTGTGGCACAAGTTTAATCTCGTTCCACTGCTGCTGTAGCGAACGAAACTCCTGATAAGTCTTGTTAAAATCCTCCTGGCTCTGATTTTCGGCAAGGTGCCTTACCTGATCGATAATCGCCATTTTTTTGGCCACATTCCTTTCCTTTTCCGCGTCTTCACGGGCAAGAATTGCGGCGCGTTTTTCCTTTATTTTTTGAATCAGTTCCTTACCTTCGGCATAGGTGTCCGATTCATTGACAACAAAATCGATAGACTCGCCCCCCGCTTCGAGGAAAGCGGCTTTCTGCGTCTCGGTTTCGTTGCGAAGCGAACGGTAAAACTGATTTTTCACCTCATCCACTTCTCTTCGCTGAGGATGATCGGAAGCCAGCAAATCGCGGAGTTTCTGCACAATCTCTTCTATGGCCAACAATTCCGTGGAATCGTCGTCCGAAATGCTGTTTTCATCTACCTCCTCCTCCGTATCTTCCGTTTCCGCATCCACACCTTCGGGAGTTTCCATGTCGTAATCGATTTCGCCCTCCTCTCCGGCAACAGGTTCTTCCGTTTCTGCCTCTACCGGCTCTCCGGAAGTGATTTCAAGAGGCTCCGCAGATACTTTCTCTTCCCGGGGAAGTTGGTCAATAGTTTCTTCTGCCTTACCTTCCCTGATTTCAGGAAGTTTCTCATTTTCAAGATTGTTACTGTTCATCAATTCACTCTTCCTATTTTAATCCCAACCAACATAGTCGAGAAATAACTTATCCTGTAAATTATATACAAATTAACGAAAATTTTTTCTCATATCATCAAATTTTGATGTTTATTTAAAAAAAACCGCGTATTAATTGTATTTTTGTAAACTGAATGATTTGTTATTCAGCAAATAACATTAATTTTGATAAACACGTTCGTTATGGAAGACCTGAAAATTGTTTACAGTTTGCCGGCAAAAGTGAAGATCACCGCACTGGTTGCCGGAGGGTTTCTGTTTGCGCTGGCCGTGGGGGTCAGCATATTCCAGGCTATACACACCCGGTTGGATTTTCTGTTTTATGTCGGGGTGGCAGGAGCTGTTTTAGCGACACTGTTGGTGTTTACGGTAACCGTTTGGCAATCGGATTTTATGGTGGAAATTGACAACGATGAATTTCGCGTTAAATTACCTAAACAACGCATAAACGGTTCCATCTTGTGGGAAACGGTCACACAACTGGGTATCGGGCTAAGCCACCTGACCCTGACTACTACCGGAACCAACTACAAGATAGACCTGGGCAACCTCAAGTACAACGACTTAAAGAGGATCAAGGCCAAACTGATTGAAATTTGCGAGGCAAAAAATATTCCTTTCGGAAATGTTTGACAACCATCATTGTGTCGTCACTTTTCCCGGAAAAAAACATTTATGGGCGTGCCGGTAAAATTCCAGTTTTCACGCATCCGGTTTTCGATGAACCGCTTATAAGGCTCTTTGATCCATTGGGGAAGGTTGCAGAAAAACACAAAAGAGGGAACTTGAGTATTTGGCAGTTGCGTTATATAC
>JBGZJM010000162.1:0-3742 GCA_041848845.1 Petrimonas sp.
CCTTCTGATTTTATGGATGGACAACGGCCTGTTCCCTTTACGAAAGGATGCGGTGAAAGCATCATCAGGCTGTCCCAGAATATCCATTTTCCACGTAAGGCTGGCTTCATATTTGGCTATATTTTCCGCCACTTCTTTCCGTATTTTGGAAAAATGTTTTGCAGACGGGGCCAAAACAAATACCGAATAACTGCCTAAAATCGCTTCGGCGGCAAACGATTTTTCATAATTCTCGTTGGTCGTGTAGGGAATCCAGATATTGGCATAGGTGTGGGAGAGAATATACGAAACATCTTTTACCACGCCCGAAACCCGGTATTCCGTATCGTTCAGCAATACGGTTTTGCCGATGGCGGAGTTCCCGCCGAAAAGCCTTTTCGCCGTGGATGCATCAATCACCGCGTTCCGTATGCCCGAAGCAAACTCCTCATTGCTATACGGTTTCCCTTCCACAAACCGGAAACGAAACAGATTCCAGTAATTTGCATCCGTGTATTTGACCGTCATGGGCAACTCAAGCTTTTGTCCCGGCAATGACAAAAGATTATCATCGCCAAAGGCATTGAATACCGCCGTGACCGTTTCGGCCGACTTTAAAGGATAGAACACGCTTTTTACCGTTTGCAACGAAAGGTTGGAAGCCGACATTCCCCGTTGGGTGGTGTCTTTCGGATAAATTTCGACAGAACCTACATAGAGCATTCTGCTGCGATTGACTTCGGGCGGAATATTCCCGCTTTTTATGTACAAATACACCGACACAATCATTACCATCGTTATGGCCAGCGCGGTTCCCAGAATATAGATGGCGCTGTAGAGCTTGTTCTCTTTGAGCAGTTGCCAGGCTTGTCTGAAGTAGGGTACCCCCAATCCCCTGAAAGAGGCTTTTGTTGTTTGTAAATGGTTATTTGTCATAACTTTCACTTTTCACTTTTAACTTACTCTTATTCCGGTACTGGCTCATATCCGATACCACCACACGGTCGCCGGAATTCAAACCCGAAACAACCTCCACAAATTCGTAATTGCTTTCGCCGAGTTGTACTTTGCGTTTTTCCAGCGAGTTGCCGTTCAACACGAACAGTTCGTAGGCGCCCGGTCCGCTGTAATAGGGACCGTTGGCAATACGCATCACGTCTTCCTTAACGGCATTCATCACATACACATCGGTTTTCAGTCCCGAACGGAGCCGGCGGTTGTCATCATCTTCCAACTGCACGGCAAACTGGATAACACCGTTTTTCGATAGCGGCGTAACGCTGCTCACGACACCCGTAAGTTCATCACTTCCGATACGCACTACCACTTTGTTTCCGGTAGAGATACGGTCACCGTAGCTGTCGGCAATTTCGCCATCGATTTTAAAGTGCGACAAGTCGGAAAGAATAGCTACCTGTGTTCCTTGTGGCACACGTGTTCCCACCTGATTGTTAATGTAGGTTAAAATGGCTTTCCGGGGCGAACGGATTTGCGCGTCGTCCAAAATACGTTTGGTTTCGGCGAGTGTCTTGCGAAAGATTTCGAGTTCGAGTTCCTGCACGCGAAGTTCAGCTCCGGCCACCTGTTTGTCGTTCTCGAATTTCTTGCGGGCCTGCTCCTGCTCCAGTTTCGCCACGTTGTAACTCAGCTCCGTCTCGCGCACTTTGTCGGTTGTCCCGGCACCGATACTGTCCAAATAGCGTTCGTTGCGCACTTCCACCTGCATCTTGTCGATTTGCATCTCGTTCACTTTCAGCTGCATC
Source organism: Petrimonas sp. (assembly GCA_041848845.1). Classification (GTDB taxonomy): domain Bacteria; phylum Bacteroidota; class Bacteroidia; order Bacteroidales; family Dysgonomonadaceae; genus Petrimonas. Next base: position 1,743 of record JBGZJM010000162.1, read on the forward strand.
TCGGCATTGCTGAGCGTGCTGTTGTTCTTGACCCGCTGTTGTTCCAACCGGTATTGCCGCATTTGCAGTTCGTCAAGCATCTTCCAGTAGTCGGTTTCTATGCTTTGCAAATCAAGTTTTACTAACGGTGTGCCCACTCCCACCGAGTCGCCGGCTTTCTTGTACACCTCCACAATTCGGCTTTCGATAGGCGCGATGATCGTCTCCTCAAACGCGGGCACCACTTTTCCCGAAGCACTCACCGAAACTTCAATGGTACCGGTATCAACGGCTGACAACTGAATATTTCTCAAGCTTATACTCTCTCGCAGAAGAGAAATAACCACGGCTATTCCGATAACCGAAACCAAGATGACGACTCCCAGTTTTACAAGTTTCATGTTTCTTTCTTTTCGGAGAACTTCCTTGGGTATTTTTCTGTCCATTCTAAACTTAACTATTTTGCATCTTCATAAACAACTGTCGTGCCGTAATTTTAAATAGCTGATAATCAATAATAGGATCAAAAAAAATGTTCAAGACCGGACACATCATGTCCGTAAACGAACAGGTTGTTGGAGAACTTAAACTGCAAGCACCCTAAAATTGAACACCCGCAAGTCATAAAAATGGGTATTATTTCCTCATTACCGTACAAGCCGCCATACCGGACGAAACAATCGGTGTAATTTTGTGGTTGCAAGATTATCAACGACAAAAAAGATGAAGGCTATAAAAATCATTGCACTGGCCGCGTTTATCGCATTACTGGCAAGCTGCGGCAACAGACAGCCGGCTGACGAAAAACAAAGCGGGCTGACTTCACAAACGGAAAATGAACAGACTGCCAGCGCCGTAACGGATATCTACGGGACCTACCAAGGTGTTATCCCGGCAGCAAACACCGCAGGTATTGCGATGCACCTTACCATTAATTCCGATGAAACTTTTGTCCTCACCCGTAAATATCAGGACAGAAAACAAGGTACTTTCAAGGAGCAGGGGCGGTTTATCTTCGTGAATGACCGTGTGATTGAACTGACCGACAAAAAAGGCGTAAAGACGTATTACAGAATTAATAACGGAAGTATTATCCTTTCTGATCCGGAAGGCAACGTTGGCGATGCCGATTTTGCCTCACACTATCAACTCGAAAAGATTTAATCCGCGGTCGATCTTTTGACCGCCCGCAACATCTCTCTCTTTCCGGGCGGCCCCGGCAGCCTCTCAACAAAGAAACCCGCAGCCTGTAGCATCCTCCTCACGGATCCTTTGGCGCAATAAGTGGTCAATACCGCATCTTCGGAAGAAACGGAATGGATTTTATCGAAGATTGCCGATGTCCACATTTCGGGTTGCTTCTCGGGGGCAAAAGCATCGAAAAAAACGACATCAAACCTGTTCTCCGGATGGAAACTCGACGGGTCGCTGAAATCCAACTGCATTTTCAGCAGCGAAAAATCGGGCGTTACCCGGTTTCGTTTCTCCCAGCCTGCTCTGTGTAACTCAATAAAAACCTCCTTTCGGGCGGGAGCAATCAACTCGGCGTAATTTAACTTTTCAGCATCGGTTATTGAAACAGGATGGAGTTCAAGTGAGGTGAAATCTGTTTTCCTGCTGTTTTTTTCGGCTTCCAACAAGGTAAGAAACGCATTTAACCCGGTTCCGAAACCGATTTCCAGCACCTTTACTTCGCTTTTCACGCAATGCCGCAATCCGGCATCAATATACACGTGCATCGATTCCTGTACGGCTCCGTGCGTGGAATGGTAATGTTCGTTCCGTTCAGGAACAAAAAGGGTGTGCGAACCGTCTCCGGTAATTTCTAATTTGATGTTCATGTCCGTCTTTAACAGCAAACAAAAATAGAAAATCTTTGTTTATAACTTCCCTGTTGCGCTATTTATCTTAATTTTGCAACAGATTCTAACAAAACAATCAACCCAACAGAATGAGCAAATATATTTTCACGCCCTTATTCTTATTCTTGCTTCTTGCCTGCCATTCCAACCGCGAAAAGG
>JBGZJM010000163.1:0-5945 GCA_041848845.1 Petrimonas sp.
CAATCAAAACATCCCCGAAGGTTACGAATGGTACCGAAATGTGGGGAAAAAGGGTGAATTCAACTTCTTCTCGAAAGCGGAATACCGGCTCAACGAAAAAGTTTCGCTCTTCGGCGATCTCCAGTACAGGCATATCGATTATGATTTTTCAGGAATTGATGACGACCTGGCGGATATCACCGGCCGCTTCAAATACGCCTTCTTTAATCCCAAAGCCGGAGCCTCCTACCGGATGGATAACCGCAACAACCTGTATGCCTCGGTGGCCGTGGGGCAGCGCGAACCGCTTCGTGCCGACCTGAAGGAAAGCATCAAGGGAGGCGGAGGAGAAGAGCGGATCCGCCCCGAAAAGATGATCGACTATGAGCTTGGATATCGTTTCTCCCACGAGAACGGCATAAGCCTGGGTGCAAACATTTACTACATGGATTACAAAAACCAGATGGTGCAAACCGGAAAGCTCAACGACGTGGGATACAAGTTGATGGAGAACGTGAAAGACAGTTACCGCACGGGGGTCGAACTGGAAGCGTCCGTGCCGTTGGCGAGCGACAAATTTCGGCTTGATGCCAACGCCACATGGAGCCGGAACAAAATCAACAATTACACGGCCTATTTCGATCTGTACGACAACAGCAATGACTGGAACGAAGTCTATATGGAAAAAAACGGCAAGCAAATACGCAAGCAGGCAAGTAAAGAGTTGGGGACAACCCACATTTCCTATTCCCCCAACCTGACGGGTATGGCAAGCCTGACCTATCAGCCTCTACAGTCGCTCTATTTCACCCTGCTGGGGAAATATGTAAGCAAACAGTATCTCGACAACACATCGGACGATGCCAAATCGATCGACGGCTATTTTGTAGGCAACCTCTCGGCCGGATACACGTTCGGGAAAACACCGTTGGGCAGCATAGCGCTGCAGCTCTTCGTGAACAACCTGTTCAACAAAGAATACATGGCCAACGGGTGGGCTTCTACCGAAGTATTTGAAGCGGATGGCAGCAGTGTAAACTGGATCGGCTACTATCCGCAAGCTACACGGAATTATATGGTAAGGCTGACGGTTAGCTTCTAAACGTGATGCAAACCCTCGAAATAGTTGGCGCCGTTATCGGGCTTGTTTACCTCTATCTCGAATATAAGGCCAACCGTTGGTTGTGGCTTTTCGGCGTTATTATGCCGGTGGTATATGTTGTCATCTTTTACCAATCCAAATTTTATGCCGATATGGGCATAAACATCTACTATTTCTTGGCGAGTATCTGGGGATGGCTGGTCTGGACAAAGAAGAAGCATTCAGCGGAAAACGGCGGGAGGATTTCGCATACTCCCGCCCGTTTCATCCTGCCGTTAACGTTGGCGGGTATTGCTATTTTTGCACTGATCGTCTTTATCCTGGTCAACTATACGGACAGTCCGGTGCCGTACGGTGACGCATTCACTACCGCCCTGAGCATCGTGGGTATGTGGATGCTGGCTTACAAATACATCGAACAGTGGGGTATCTGGTTCGTGGTGAACAGTGTTTCCTGCGGGCTTTACTTCTGGAAGGGGCTGCACTACACCGGCGGGTTGTTCGCCGTCTATGCCGTTATCTCCATTTTCGGATACCTTGAATGGAAGCGGATGATGAGACAAGAAACGGGGTTTTCAGGTTAAAAGTTACTTTTGCTGTTCTGATATTCCTTGGGTGTTGCCCCAAAGTGCTTTTTGAACGATTTTGAAAAATAGGAATAAGATCGGAACCCCGTTTGTTCCGCCACTTCAACAAGTGAAACCGTACCGCTTGATATTTTTTCTGCCGCGGACTTTAACCGGTAATTTCTCAGAAAATCATTGGGTGAAATGTCCGTGAGCCCTTTTATTTTTCTAAAAAAAACAGTGCGGCTAAACCCAAGTTCCCTGGCAATGTAGTCTATATTTAAATCGGGATCAGACATTTCTTCTTCCAAAAGGCTAGTTAGCCTGTCCATAAAAACCTGGTCATGCTTGTTCAAGATTACCGGAATATGATCGGGTTCTTTTTTCTGAGGGGTGGAAAAATAGAGGCGCAATATTTCCTTATTCTTCAAAAGATTACCAATGGTCAATAAAAGATAATCGGAATTAAACGGTTTGCAGATATATGCGTTCGCACCCTGTTCAAGCCCGGCCAACTGCTCAGGCATGGATGTTTTCGCGGTGAGCAACACAACCGGGATGTGACAGTATTCCAGGCTTTTTTTTACACGCGAACATAATTCATAGCCCGAGATCCCCGGCATAAGGACATCGCTTAATACCAAATCGGGAGACTCGCTTTGAACCAGCTCCCAGCCCTGGTCGCCATCGGTAGCCTCCAACACACGGTATTGTTCCGAAAGAAGATTCGAAATAAAATCCATCAACTCAATATTGTCTTCGACAATCAAAACGGAAGAATCTCTCTTCCGATCCGTTCCGCTCCTCTCCCGCTTCAGTGTCGACTGCATCCTGGGCATATCCACGGTAAAAATACCCTTTGGGACGGCAGCCTTCTCTTCTTCCGAATAAACATCTATTGCGGGGAGGATGAATGAAAAATCCATTCCTCCTTCGGGTTTGAGACGAGCGCATATTTCCCCTTTATGGCTTTCAATGAGTGTTTTGGTGTAATGCAGTCCAATGCCGCTCCCGCTGTAATCGCGGTTAAGCCCCGAAGAACCGTTGATCTGACGATACCGTATAAATAACTCCTGGAGTTTATCTTCGGGGATTCCCGGACCCGTATCGGAAACCGTAACCTCCAAAAACAAACTGCAATCGGTATGTTTGTTTTCGCCGTAGAGGCGAATGCATTCCTCTCTTTCCAGCATACGTGTGAAAATCTCTATCGTTCCGTTTCGGGGGGTATGCTTTATGGCGTTCGAAAGCAGGTTGTACATTGTTTTTTCGATCTTATCGGCGTCGAACCATATCGTTTCACCGAAAATATGCGGATCGAACCTTAGTTTTACCCCTTTTCTTTCCGCCAAATAAAGAAATGATTCGTAAATGGATTGAAGTTCCCGGATAATATCTGTCTGTTGAACATTCAGCTTTAAAGCGCCGTTTTCGATTTTAATAAAATCCAGCAGTTGATTTGTCAACTGCAACATCCGTTGAACGTTCCGGTAAACGGTATCCAGTAATTTTAAATCCCGGTTTTCAAATTTCGCGGTTGTATAAAGTTTTTCCAAAGGGGCGGAAATGAGTGTCAACGGGGTACGGAACTCGTGAGAAATATTTGTAAAAAAGTTGATTTTCATTTTTGAAACCTCCTTTTCCCGCATCCGTTCATTGTGTTCCATTTCAATCAATTGCTTATTTATATTCGTGTTATACCAGAACCGCAGTACCGCGAAGATTACGGCCAACAGCAGTATGGCATAACCGACCCACGCTTGCCACGAGAACCAGGGAGCCGGTTTTACGGTAATCTTCAAGCTTGCCGGATGGACGCTTTCCACCCCGTCGCCGTTGATTGCGGTAACATAAAACATGTATTTTCCCGGAGGGATATTGGAATAAGTGGCTCTTCGAAAACTGCCCACATCGTTCCATTGCCTGTCGAAACCCTCCAGCATGTACTTGTATGTAAGTTTGGCAGGGGCCGAAAAATCGATCCCCGCATAATCCAATGAAATGGTCGTTTGCTTATGATTGAGAACAATCTCTCCGGTATGGGAGATGTTTTTGCTCAGGACAGATCCCTGTAGTGCCGGTTGAACGCTTTGGTTAAATATTTTCAGATCCTCGATATTGATCAGGGGCGGAGTCTGATTGGGGACAATGGACGACGGGTTGAAAAAAGTAAGCCCATGATTGCCGGCGAAAAATATTCGCCCGTCGGAACTCCTGCACCCCGCCTTTTCATGGTATTGATCGCCCAACGTACCGTCATTCTTAAAAAAGCCGGAGATAACAGCGCCGTTTTCCGTGAGTTTTAACCGGGAAATCCCATGAGACGTACTCATCCAAATATCGCGGTTTAAATCTTCCTGAAAGCAGAGTACGTTGTTGCTCGGCAATCCGTTATCTTCCGAAAAATGAGCATACGCGCCGTCCAGATACCAGGCGGCTCCGTTTCCGTAGCTCCCCATCCATATACGATGCTGCGAGTCTTCAAACAAAGTCACACTGGTGCTTGTTACCCGATTTATTTCCTGAGGAAAATCAATCAGTCGAGGCGCCGATTCCCCGTTTCGAATCGTAAAAACACCTTCCCCGAACGCAGTAAAGATGATATCGCCCGAATGTAAAATACAAATATCGGGAACATTGGATGAACAGACCTTATCGATCGTTACTTGTCCGTCCCCGACAGTTGTTTTGTACAAGCCATCCCAGGCGCCGAGCCAGATATTTTTCGCCGGATCTTCTTTTACAACACGCACATTTTCTATGTTCAAACGTTCGATAATGGAAATGCGCCCTTCCCGTGTCAGCCGAGCAACGATTAGTTGCGTTTCAAAAGCGATCCATATACGTTGTTGCGAATCAATGAAAATTACTTCGAGAAACTCATTCTTATCGGGAAACAGGTCTCTGTTTTCGTAACCGACGAATTCCCCGGAAGGGTCGTATCTGTACAATCCGTCATAACGGGTCGCTATCCAAAAATGACGGTTATTGTCCTCAATGACACGGGTAACGAATTTTCCCTTGAATTGGTTACTCAAGACATGATCGACGTTAAAGCAATCCGACTGCTTGTTCCCGATGACAAACCCTTTATCGTATGTTCCTATCCAGGCATTCCCTTGTTTGTCAATGTAGCAAGAGTGGAGCTGTGCGGAATAGAACGGGTTAAATCGTGCAGGCAGATTTTGTTGCAGTTTCTGAGATAAGAGATCATAGTAGAAAAAACCCTCTGTTGTGGTACCGATCAACAGTTTCAGCGGTTCCACCTCCTTGATGAAATTTATTTGTGTCTTGTTTAATTTCGTTTTTTCGGGTATTGCTGGAAATCCGGGATCCCTGAAAGTACGAGAAACCGGATCGAACAGGACAACTCCCGCGTCTGTTCCCAACCACCATATCCCCTGCGGGTCGGAGTACATGCACATTACGCTTCTGTTCCCCGGCAAGGAATAATACTCCCAAGACAGACTGTCTTTCCGAACAGCCAATCCCTGCGTTTCACTCAATCCCATCCATAAACGTCGGGAATCGTCTTCCCAAAACAGATTTACACACTGCGGCTTCCACGGGAAAGATACCGTTTGCGCCTCTCTATTGACCGTACCCGGTCCCAGTGGCGTTGCCACCCAAATTTGACCGTCGTGATCCTCAAAAAAAGAATACACGGGCGTTAAGTTACCCGAGTAATGAGCAAAACGATTTGTCTCGAAATCGAAAGTACTCACCCCGTTAGCGGTGCCTATCCAGAAAGTATGCGAGGAGTCTATCAGCAAGGAAAAAACAAAATCATTTCCAAGAGACGCGCTGTCCGACGGAATATGTAAAAAATGCCGGTATTCATATCCGTTATATTTGTTTAACCCGCCTAATGTGGCAATCCACATGTAGCCCAACGAGTCTTGAGCGAAGGCATTTACATCCAGAAACGATATGTCCGGAGAAAGGGTTGCATGTTGCTTCGTTTGAACCGTTTGTTCATGAGCCGGCATATCGGAAATAACCGTAACGGATAAACAGAAGACCGCAATTGCAATGAATATTGTTTTTCTAAGACGCATGTTTACCGATCAATTGAACCCCTTTCATAAGGTCGATGAAATTTTCAAACGTCAAGATACAAACTATTTTTTTTACCCGAGGACAGTTTTTACAATAAAAAAAGCAAAAATTACATGGAAGGATGAAAAAAACCTGTATGTACAAAAAAATGAACAGTTATTGCAACTTCCGAATCCTCTATCGACCTATATTTGCACTAACATCATTTGCTTTTCCGTGAGGCTCTCAAAAGTATGCAG
>JBGZJM010000164.1:0-14577 GCA_041848845.1 Petrimonas sp.
ACAGCCACGACTATTACCGCAACGATAAATACCCGCAGATAAGCGCCTACATAAAGCAGCTGCAGGAAAACCATCCCGAAAAGGAACTGAAGTTGCTGGAGCGGTTCTTTAACGAATACTTTGATGAGGTTATCGACCATCTGGACTACGAGGACAACGTGGCTTTTCCGTATTTCATAGAGTTCCCGGGCAACAGGAACAAGCCGGAGAGCAATGCATACTCGGCCCAGGAATACAGCGAACATCATACCGACATAGAGCTGAAAATAAAAGACATAAAAAACCTATTGCTGAAATACGTAGCAATCAACGACGATCTGAACTTGCGCCGCAAACTGCTTTTCTCTTTGTGTGAACTGGAGTACGACCTCTATATCCATTCGCTGATTGAGGAAACCATTTTAATCCCCTTCGGATACAACATGGAGAAAGCATGAACAGACACCGGTTACATATCGTCATCATGGTGCATTCGCAGATTATTTACGAAGGATTGCACGCGGTTCTTTCTCAATCGGATATCGACTGCATAATCTGTAAAGTGGATTCACTGGACGATCTGGAAAACATCCTCCCTTCAAAAAAGGTGGATTTGTTGATTATCAACCCGCTCCTGTTGGTGAACAGGGAAAAGGACGTAAGGAGAATCCGGAAAAATCATCCCAACTTCTCCATCGTGGGAATCCACTTGGGTATTGTCGACAACCATTCACTGGCCCTGCTCGATTCGTCGTTTACCATTTTCGATACGGCGGAACAGGTTTTGTCCAAGTTACAAAAAACGGGAACCAACAGTGAGTTGAAATCCCCCTCAAACGATGATAACCTGACTGAAAGAGAAGTTGATGTACTTACCCGGTTGGTTCACGGTTACTCCAACAAGGAAATTGCCGACTCGCTCAATATCAGTATCCACACGGTAGTTACACACCGGAAAAACATAACGGCCAAAACCGGTATACGGAGTCAGTCGGGATTAACCATTTACGCTATCTCAAAAAAAATTATTCAAATAGAAGACATGGATCTGCAAAATCATTGAGAGGGCCGGATCAGCGGCAGTCCGATAGTCGGCACATCTATTGCCTAAGTGGTAAATGATCTCAGTCCGGCTACGTTTCGCACAATCCCATAAACAGGGGATATTTCCACGCACAAAATACCTAAAAGAAGCGATTGCCGCACGCGAGTCATCACAGTACTTTTGCATCAAATTTTTATCGAAAAAATACATTTTAATAAAATTCAAAATGAAGAAAATTTTTGTATATTTTTTTGTGCTGCTTTGCCCGATAAGTCTGATGGCACAAGCCAACAAAACCGATGCGATGCTCTTCGGGCACGTTATAGACAAAGAAACAAAAAAGCATATACCCTATGCCACCGTTTTGGTAAAAGGCACCACAATAGGGACATCGACCGACGGTACGGGACACTTTAAACTGGTACACTTACCGGTCGGGAAACAAATAATTGTAGCGCAATTTATGGGCTACAAGCCGCAGGAGATTGAAGTAACAATGACGAGAGGAAAAGGCACGGAAATTTATTTCGAGTTGGAAGAAGACGCGCTGAATCTCGATCAAGTAGTCGTAACCGGCACGCGCACGCAACATTATGTAAAAGATGTCCCCATCCGCACCGAAGTGGTTACTTCACAAGCGCTGAAAAACAAAAACGCATGGAACGTGTTTGAGGCGCTGGAAGGTGTTCCCGGCATCCGGGTGGAAAATCAATGTCAGTTTTGCAACTTTACCATGGTGCGGATGCAGGGATTGGGCGCTGAACACACACAAGTGCTTATCAACGGGCAACCCATTTATTCGGGATTGGCAAGCGTGTACGGATTGGAACAAATCGGCACGGGCGATGTGGATCGCATTGAAGTGGTAAAAGGCGCCGGTTCGGCCTTGTACGGCAGTAGTGCGGTGGCGGGAGCCATTAATATCGTAACGAAAGAGCCAAGCGGGAGTCCCACAATTTCGGCGGATATCCAGGGGGGGAATCACGGCACCAAAATCATCAACCTGAACGGCTCCATCCGCAACAACAACTACGGGTTAAATGTGTATGCGCAACGCATTGAACACGGGATAATCGATGAAACGGGTGAAGGCGAAACACGCGAGGAAGTGCGCAAAAAAGACGATATTTCCGACCGTGTGGAATCGAAACTGAACAACCTGGGATTCGGGTTGTTTGTTTACAATCCGTTCGCGGAAAACGACAAGCTCATTTTTCGCGGAAAAGCCATTTACGAAAACCGTGCCGGAGGAACGCTTACCGACAATTTGTTTCGAAATCCGTTTACCGAAGGTACAGAGAACATCGAAACCAATCGCTACGATGCCGAAATTGCGTACAACCTGCCCATCGGCATCCGCTCGGAACTGAATTTCTCCACCGCATACGCGAACCATAACCGGCAAGCCACAAACGACTCATTCCTGAGCGACTATAAAGCCACACACGGCGACAAAAACCCGGACGTGGAACTTATGCGTCCCTATATTGCCGAAGAAAATTCGGTGACGCCGTCTATCACGTTCGCCTCGCGATTGGGCAACCACAACCTGCTGGTGGGTGCGCAAGCCTATTTCTCGCGACTGAAAGAGAAGGGCCCTTATGTGATTGTGGACGAAGAAAGCGCGTACCGCGGCACGGCATATACCTCCACCGGCAAGAAGCACGCCAACGAATTTGGCGCCTTTGTGCAAGACGAATGGAACGTCACGTCGCTATTGACCGTTGTTCCGGGTTTGCGCCTGGATTATCACCGTTCGGGCGAATCGTACCAATCGAGCGAGAAAGTTTTCGACAGTGCGTTTCCCGACACCAAATTCGAAGAAACCAGCATCAATCCGCGTTTGGCAGTAAAATACGCGCTCACGAGAAACATCACGCTACGCGCCAACTTCGGTACCGGATTCCGTGCACCGTACGGTTTTTCGGAAGACTTGCACCTGTGCAGCGGTTCGCCCCGCGTGTGGAAATCGTCGGAATTGAAAGGCGAAAAATCGATGAGCTACAACCTCTCGGCCGATTACTACGGCAACCACTTTCAAGTGAGCACCAACCTGTTCCGCACCGATTTGAAAAATAAAATCGATTTTGCTCCTGCCGACGAAAAGGTACGTGCCTTGGGCTACACTTACCAGTGGGAAAACGTGGATGACGCATATGTGCAAGGCTTAGAGCTGTCGGTTCTCGCGAATGTGGCGCGTAACCTGAACGTGGGAGCCGATGTAACGTTTAATCAAGGCAAATACGAACACCAGCGCGCCGATTGGAAAGATACGCCCTATGCCGCGGCAAGCCGGCACATTCCGCGTTTTCCTGCCACCACGGGCAACCTGAAAATGGAATATACGCCCGCCACGTGGACATTTACAGTTACCGGCCTCTATCAAGGGAAGATGTATATCGATTACATGAAAGAAGACGAGGTTCCCACTAAGATTAAAGAAACCAGGCCGTTTATGACGTTCAACGGGCGCGTTTCAAAATCGTTCAACAACAAGTTCCGCGTATATGCCGGTGCTAACAATATTTTCAGTTACATTCAAGACGAAAAGCATTTGGATAACGCCGCATTTATTTACGCTCCGTTATATGGCGCACTGTACTATACCGGTATTTCGGTAAATATCGGATTATAAATAAGCCGCTAATAGACAATCGATTATTCCGAATCCCCGTGCTTTTTGCCAGGCACGGGGATTTTTTTTCCTCTATGAGCAAACATTTTACCGCTCTCTCCTGTTAAACAACATAATTAAGGTACCACATATTGTCAGAAAAATATACATTCACACCAGAAATCAATCATTCATTAAATATTTAGTATAAAAGCCCATGAAAATTCATGAATATCAGGCAAAAGAGATTTTTTCGTCGTATGGACTTCCGGTGGATAAAAGTTATGTTTGCCGTACTGTAGACGATGCAGTGAAAGCTTACAAGGAGCTGGATTCGCAGAAAGCCATCGTAAAAGCGCAAGTGCTTACCGGAGGAAGAGGAAAAGCCGGAGGCGTGAAACTGGCTTCCGACGAAATTGAACTGCGTAAATATTCCGCAGCCATTCTCGGCATGAACATTAAAGGGTTTACGGTGGACAGAATTCTTATCGGTAAAGCGGTGAACATCGCTTCGGAATATTATGTCAGCTATGTCATCGACAGGAAATCGAAATCTACCATCCTGATGTTGAGTCGCGAAGGGGGAATGGATATTGAAGAAGTGGCACGCGACACGCCCGAAAAAATCCATAAAATAGTTATCGATCCTTTTATCGGTGTGCCGGACTACCTGGCTCGCGAAGCTGCTTTCAAACTGTTTGACGACATCAAGCCGGTGCGTGAAGCAGCAACAATTCTCCAAAAGCTATACAGGTTGTTCGTGGATACCGACGCATCGCTGGCAGAGATCAACCCTTTGGTACTTACCGATGAAGGCCGGATTAAAGCCATCGACGCCAAAATGACTTTCGACGACAATGCCCTTTACCGTCATCCTAAAATTGCGGCTCTTTTCGAACCGACGGAAGAAGAAAGGAAGGAGCAAAACGCTAAAAGCAAGGGTTTCAGCTATGTGCATTTAGGCGGTGAAATCGGTTGTATGGTTAACGGTGCCGGACTGGCCATGGCGACGATGGACATGATAAAACTGTATGGCGGAGAACCGGCCAACTTCCTGGATATCGGCGGTAGTTCCAATCCCACAAAAGTCATTGAAGCCATGAAGCTCCTACTGAGTGACAAAAATGTAAAGGTAGTACTGATCAATATCTTCGGAGGAATTACGCGTTGTGACGATGTAGCCGGAGGATTGCTGGAAGCCTTCAACCGGATAAGAACCGATGTTCCTATTGTTATCCGTTTAACCGGAACCAATGAAAAAGAAGGCCGCGCCTTATTGGAAGGTAGCGAATTCCACTTGGCGGAAACCATGGGTGAAGCGGGCAAAAAAGCCGTTGAGTTGGCAAATCAAGTTCAGCTTTAAACTTTTAACGTCTAAATAATATGAGCATTCTAATCGATAAAAATACACGACTGATCGTTCAGGGAATTACCGGGCGCGACGGAGGATTTCACACGGCAAAGATGAAAGCATACGGCACCAACGTCGTTGGAGGGACATCGCCCGGGAAGGGCGGGGAAAATGTGGAGGGAATCCCTGTTTTTAATACCGTTCGCGAAGCTGTAAAAGAGACAGAAGCCAACACATCGGTCATCTTCGTTCCGGCTCCGTTTGCCAAAGATGCCATGTTGGAGGCTGCCGACGCGGGAGTAAAACTTATTATCTGCATTACCGAGGGTGTCCCCACTCTGGATGTGGTTGAAGCTTACCGCTACATCGACCTGAAAGGCGCCAAACTAATCGGCCCCAATTGTCCGGGTTTAATATCTCCCGATAAAAGTTCAGTGGGCATAATGCCTACCATGATTTTCAAACGGGGGGCAACGGGAGTCATCAGCCGGAGCGGAACACTCACTTACGAAGTGGTTTACAACCTCACCTCCAAAGGGCTGGGACAATCCACAGCCATAGGTGTGGGCGGAGATCCCATCGTGGGGCTCTACTACCAGGAGCTGCTGGAAATGTTTCAAAACGATCCGGAAACCGACTCCATAGCCCTTATCGGCGAAATTGGGGGTGATGCTGAAGAACGCGCTGCAGAATACATCAAAAAACACGTTACAAAACCGGTAGCCGCGTTCATCGCGGGACAGCAGGCTCCTCCCGGAAAACAGATGGGGCACGCAGGCGCAATCATCTCCAGCGGTTCAGGCACTGCCGCTGAAAAAATTGCCGCGTTCGAAGCCGTAGGAGTTCCGGTAGCCAAAGAACCGAGCCAGATACCGGATTTATTGAAGAGCAGGTTATAAAAAATCGTCGCCCAGCGCTTTGGCTTTGGCTATGGATAGTGTGTCCGAGGCATCAATGTCGTATTCGGAAGCATCGGGAATAATCAGTTCAGTCCCAACGGCAACAAGGTTGGGATTTTTCATTTTGTCCTTGTTTTTCAAGTAGATATACACCCAGAATTCCCGGTTCCCGAATTTCTCTTCAGCAATCAGCCTGAGGGTTTTACCCTCTTGCACCACCACTTTTTCCAACCTTTCCGGCAACTCCTGAATTTTTTCAGCAACAGGAGCCGTGAAATGATGCAAGCTATCTTTTACCGGAGGGTTTTCAGTTATTGTTGCCGGCCGTGTTGCGGCTTGCCACCGAATGAAAAAAAAAAGACCTGCCAACGCGATGGCAACGCCTCCCAAAACGGGTATCCAGACAGGAGGAATTTTCGAACGTTTCCGGGCATTGGCAGAAGCCGTTCTATCCGGGCGAAAGACTTCCGGATAAGGTTCCGTTTTTACTGCCGGCTTTTCTTCGGTCAACTCCGTCTTTCCTTCCTCCTCTTCAACCACCTCTTCCACTCCTTCGAATACGACACCTTCATTCAACAGAATAGACTCAAAGTGAGAAAACGGTTTGTTCACAAGCTCTTTCAATGCTGCTGCCGGGAAAAAACTCAACCGGTTATGTGCGGGAACTTCTATCTTTTCGCCGGAATTCACATCAACGCTTTCCCGAGCCTGAAGCGGAACAAGCTTAAACGTTCCGAAATTTTCGATTTTAACCGTTTCGTCTTCGGAAAGGGTTTCCGGAATGAGTTCGAACAATGCTTTTAAAAATGCCTCCGACTCTGTACCGGAAACATTCGGTAAAACGGTTTCCAGTTGCTCTTTAATGCCTGATGCCGGTTTAAATGTGACCACAATGGATGGAGGTACCAGATACCGCTGTTGGGTCTGAGGATTCACGGAGATATGCTCCGATCTTTTTCTGGTCTCGAAAACTCCAAAATGCGGAATGATAATTCGAGTATTCTCCGACAATTTTTTGTTTAACTCACATACCGTCGCATCCAGCAAATCCGACACCTTCGATGGAGAAAGACCAAGCCGTCGCGCCATTTCAGCGATAAGTTCCCTGTGCGTCATAATGAAACAATTCCTGTTAAATCAAACGGCATAGCCGATGTAATCTTCACCTCATAAAATTCACCCGTTCTCAATGGAGATTGTTTTCCAATCAATACTTCTCCATCAACGTCCGGTGAATCGAACTCGGTACGACCCACGTAATAATCGGGTTCTTCCCGGTCGACAATCACCTTCAGGGTTTTCCCCACTTTCGATTCGTTAATGGCTGCAGCAATGGATTCCTGCACTTCCATCAACACATTCATCCTTTCCTGTTTCACAACGGGAGGCACATCATCCGTATAATTCTTATCGCAATAGGTGTCCTCTTCGTGCGAGTAAGGGAAAGCTCCTAAACGCTCGAAACGGGTCTCTTTTACAAACTCAAGAAGCTCTTCAAAATCCTGGTCCGTTTCACCCGGATGTCCTACCATCATCGTTGTACGCAGATGAATCCCGGGCACTTCTTCCCGAAAACGGGCAATCAGATCAATCGTTTGTTGCTTCGTAATGTTTCGTCTCATTCTCCCCAGCATATTGTCACTGATGTGCTGCAAGGCAATATCGAGATAGTTGCACACGTTTTCGCGCCCGCGTATCACGCGGAGTAATTCGATGGGGAAATGTGCCGGATAAGCGTAATGAAGACGAATCCAATCGGCTCCCTTGATGTCCGCGACCCGTTCGACCAGTTCGGGCAACCTCATCTGTTTATACCTGTCCAGTCCATAATAGGTAAGGTCTTGCGCGATAAGCTGAAACTCCCGCACGCCTTGCGAAACCAGACGGCGGACTTCTTCTTCAATCTCTTCCAGTGGCCGCGATTTGTACTTCCCCGTCATGATGGGGATGGAGCAATAAGAACAGGTGCGGTCGCATCCTTCGGATATCTTCACATAAGCGTAATGCGGCGGAGTGGACAGAGAACGGTCGAACTCAAGGTCTTTGTAGTACGATTTGCCTAAATCGGAAATCAGGTTTTTCCAGGCAAATTTGCCGTAAAATTTGTCCACTTCGGGAATTTCGTTCTGCAGTTCGTTCATGTACCGCTCCGACAAACATCCCATTACGAAAAGTTTTTTCAGCCTGTTTGTCTTTTTGGCTTCCGCAAATTCCAGGATCATATTGACGGACTCCTCCCTGGCATCGCCAATGAAACCGCACGTGTTTATCACGGCTATATCGCCTTTGGGTTCTGCCGGATCATGTTCCACCGTGTAACCGTTGGCGACAAGCTGCCGCATCAGCAATTCTGAATCCACCAGGTTTTTGGAACAACCGAGCGTTATAACGTCTATTCTGTTTTTCATTCCCCAAACAACGAATCCACAAATTCTTTCCTTCGGAAAACCTGCAGGTCTTCCATCCCTTCACCCAACCCTATATATTTTACCGGGATTTTAAATTGATCCGAGATACCGATAACGACTCCGCCTTTTGCTGTTCCGTCTAATTTGGTGATGGCCAGAGCCGAGACTTCGGTGGCAGCGGTGAATTGTTTGGCCTGTTCAAACGCGTTTTGCCCGGTGGAACCGTCCAATACGAGAAGGACTTCGTCCGGAGTACCGGGAACTACTTTACTCATCACGTTTTTGATTTTGGTAAGTTCGTTCATCAGGCTGATCTTGTTGTGCAAACGCCCGGCAGTATCAATGATCACCACATCGGCATCATTCGCTTTTGCCGAACTCAACGTGTCGAAAGCCACCGACGCGGGATCGGCACCCATCTTTTGCTTCACCACGGGAACACCCACACGTTTGCCCCAGATATCAAGCTGCTCCACAGCCGCGGCACGGAATGTATCGGCCGCACCCAGATATACGGACAACCCATTCTGTTTGAACTGATACGCCAGTTTCCCAATGGTAGTGGTCTTCCCCACCCCGTTCACCCCAACGACCATAATAACGTACGGTTTTTTATTTCTCGGGACGGTAAACTCAGCTGTATCACCCGAGTTGTTCTCGGTAAGCAGTCCGGCTATCTCCTCCCGGAGAATTCTTGTAAGCTCATCCGTACCCACGTATTTGTCGCGGGCAACGCGTCCCTCTATCCGGTCAATTATTTTCAATGTCGTATCAACGCCTACGTCCGAAGTTACCAATATTTCTTCCAGTTCATCGAGCACATCGTCGTCCACCCTCGATTTTCCGGCAACGGCACGGGTCAATTTAGAGAAAATATTTTCCTTGGTCTTCTCCAGTCCCTGGTCAAGTGTCTCTTTCTTTTTCTTCGAAAAAATTTCGAACAATCCCATAATTGCTTAATTTTCACCTTTTCAAAATCCCATATGCGAAAGCTTATTGTGAAACCTCCGCAATATCGTACAAATCTACAAAATAGTCAATAAAAAACTTCCCCACAAATTCTTGCGGGGAAGTTTTTACATATTTTTAACGGATTTATTTTTTAAAAAAATCTTGTACCCGATCGTTAAGGACCATCTCTTCTCTGAAACTGTAAGCTCCTGTTTTTTCAGACTTCACCATTTTAATAACCTTGGTGTGGCTGCGTCCTGTTGTTGAAGTTTTATCGCGGAATCCTGCGACTGCTTTCTTTACCATAGTTTACTCCTTATTATTTAATTTCTTTATGAACGGTCATTTTCTTTAAGATGGGGTTGTATTTTTTCAACTCCAATCTTTCGGTCGTATTTTTTCTGTTCTTCGTTGTAATGTATCTCGAAGTCCCGGGCATTCCGCTTTCCTTATGTTCGGTACATTCCAGAATCACCTGAACCCTGTTTCCTTTTGCTTTTTTCGACATTGCTCTTCCCTCCTGACAATTAAGCGTTTAAATACCCTTTTTCAGCAGCTTGCTTTAAAGCGGCATCCAATCCTATTTTATTAACGGTGCGTAAACCTGAAGCAGAAATATTCAGACTGATCCAGCAATCTTCCTCCACCCAATAGAATTTCTTTCTGAACAAATTTACGTTAAATTTACGTTTTGTTCTTCTGTTGGAGTGAGAAACGTTGTTTCCAACCATTGCTCTTTTTCCGGTTATTTGACAAATCTTAGACATTGCTATGTTGTATTTTATTGATTTCGATAAATATTCGGCTTGCTTTCGGACAAATCAGGGCGCAAAATTAACCATAAAAAATGTATCTTCCAAAAAAATCGGCAAATAAATTTTCGTGAAGACCGGAACCATTTCTATTTGCTGAGATTAAAAATTTTGCTCAATTCATCGTATAACCCGTTCAGGTAAAACAACGTACTTTTCCGGGTGTTCGTCCTAAACTCTTTATCGAGGCCTGATGCGGCAGAAATGGCAGAGGGAGTAATGGTCTCTTCCGCGGTAAATGTTTTTGGGAAGAACGAGGAATTGGGAGACTGGCTGTTCTGATAAGTAATATCCCGCACAACCAGCATACAACCCGCATTGGTTATACTGGCGTCGAACCGGTAGTTCATGATCACCTTTTCCCGTACTCCGTTACTGTTTTGCGGCAGCAAAAGTTCTATCTTGGATCCTACGGTTATGCTCCTTGCCTTGTCATCAAAGCGTATGCCCGACAACAAAGGGTTGCCGGCATAGTTATCCTTCCCCCATTTGTAGAGCAATGCATATCGCTGATCAGCCGTAAGTTCCTGGTCAATATGTATAAATTGTTGAAATACCACTTTTCCGTTCACCACCGGAACAGTAGTAAAAACAGACTGCCCATTTACCTGAATCAGGACCGAAGCGAATATCAACGCAGTGAGAATCTTCTTCATAACTTATGTTTTAGTTTCTTGCATACATTTACTTTATGCAATGTATATGACTACAAACTTACGGAAAAGATTAATCAGTGACAAACAGTTTAGAGAAAATTTCTCCGATTTATTTTATTTATCGCTTAAAAACCATTACTTTTGCAACTCGAAATTTGATAACATTATTTTTTGAACAAAATGTCCAATAAGCATCAGGAAAGTAAAGCCGAGAAAGGTTTTGAGAATATCGAAGAAGCGTTGACTTCATCGGAACGTTTTATTGAAAAGAATCAAAAAACCATTTTAATCGCATTGGCGGCAATCGTTTTGGTTGTCGGCGCGATCATTGCATACAACTATCTGTATAAAAACCCGCGAAACGAAAAAGCACAGGCAGCCATTTATAAAGGTGAAAGATTCTTTCAGAATCAGGAAGACTCTCTTGCCCTTTTCGGTAACGGAAACGATTTTATCGGCTTCGAAAACATCATAAAAGATTTCAGCGGCACCAAAACTGCCGATCTCGCCCGTGCCTATGCCGGAATCAGTTACAGCAGATTGGGCAACAACGAAAAAGCGCTGGAGCACCTGAACAAATTCAAAGGCGGCGATCTGTTGATCACCCCGGCTATTGAAGGGGCAATTGGTGATGTTTATATGAATATGGGGGATCCCGAAAAAGCCATTTCGCATTTCAACAACGCGGCAAAAAAAGCCAACGATGAAATGTTGAGCCCCATTTACTACAACAAAACGGGACTTGCGTACCTATCCGTAAAAAATTACGACAAGGCCATTGAAACCTTCCAGATGATCAAGGACAAATACCTCAACTCGCCACAGGGACAGGAAGCAGACAAATACATTGAAGCCGCCAAGCTTCAAAAAACAGGAAATTAATGGCCACCGAATTACAAAACCTATCGTCATACGATCCCGGAGCCATACCGTGGAGTGAAGGGAAAAAAATCGGGATTGTCGTTTCGGAATGGAACAAGCCCGTTACGGGGAATTTGCTAAACGGCGCCGTTCAAACACTGCTTGAGTTCGGTGTTAAACAGAGCGACATCGTAGTGGAATATGTTCCCGGGAGTTTTGAACTCACCTACGGGGCAAAAAAACTGATTGAGAAAACCAGCCCGGATAGTGTTATCGTAATCGGATGCGTTATTCAGGGAGAAACGCCACACTTCACGTTTGTGTGTAACAGCGTTACACAAGGAATCACCGAACTGAACATTCTCCACAACATTCCGGTAATTTTCGGATTGCTGACAACCAACACGCTGGAACAAGCGAAAGCGCGTTCGGGCGGAAGGCACGGCAACAAAGGTGATGAAGCCGCGATTACCGCATTAAAAATGATTGCGCTTAACGAAAAATACAAATAATTGTATTATCTTTGTTCCTGAAAATTTGGGGCAGTTACCAGAGTGGCCAAATGGGGCTGACTGTAACTCAGCTGGCTTACGCCTTCGGTGGTTCGAATCCATCACTGCCCACCAAAAACAATTAAGAATTATGCATGACGCATTGATACTTGCGGAAGTAGCTCAGTCGATAGAGCATTAGCCTTCCAAGCTGAGGGTCGCGGGTTTGAGTCCCGTCTTCCGCTCTAAAAAGGGGTAGCTGTAAAATAGTTACTCCTTTTTTCACGAAAAGAAATTCCCATACATGTCAGATTGCGGATTGAGGTATTCCGGATAGGGAATCAACGATTTCACTGTTCGTTGTTCCCTGGTGGTGTTTCACGAAAGCTTCGGCAAATTTACAACGGTTCTGCAATCCCCGGAAGTGTTCCATCTGATCGTGAAACAGAGAGAATACCTCATCCATATGCTGACTGACATGAGAACGGCATGCCCGGTGTTTTTCCTCCACAACCGAATCAATATTTACAAAATCGGTAGGTGCAAACAGTTGGGTTTGTTGTCCCGACTCCACTTCATAGTAATACAATTCAAAGGAGCGATTCATTTTCAACCAGGCATCATATACCAACACGGAACAGATTCGATGATCCCGGTGTCCGTCGATGGGCCAGTGCGTCAATACCACACCGGGATTTTCCTTACGGATGAAATCATACATCTCCGCATAACGGGCGGAAGTAATCTCGCAACTGCCGTCGATCTGGCTCAAAAATTCCGCCCTTGCCCCCATTATCTTGCACGCGTTCAGCGCCTCCGCGGTGCGGATTTGTGCTGCCTCTTCGTGCGTTTTCCCGTCGATTCCCGCTTCCCCGCGTGTCAGGTAAAGGGATACGACCTCGTGACCGGCCCGTGAAAGCAGGACAATGGTTCCGCCACACCCCGTTTCGGGGTCATCGGGATGGGCTCCAATAACTAAAATCTTTCGTCTTTCATTGGTTGATAACGGCTGCCGATTCTTTGATTCCGAAAAAAGGGGCAACCCCAAAACGGACAACGCGATACTGCTTCCCGCCGTTTTAAGCATCGTTCTTCTCGATATTGTTTCCATCTTGGAACTGTTTTAATTGTTGTTTTTTCTATTTGGAATGTTGAGCCCCTCCGATAAGCTTTTTAAAAATAACGCAAAAAATATTGATTTTCAGCTATTTGTAACCATCGAAATTAATTTTGGGGTTTTCAAAGCAGGCTCAAACTTTTAAAAAACGAGGGGGACGAAATTATCCGGGTAAAGGAAGAACTACTCTAAGCAGGCAGCCAACGCCGATACCAACGAAAAGTTTCCGTCGCTCCTGCCTGCTTGTTCCCAAGGTTTGGCCTGAGCATCCGAATCGCTCGTTCGAAAGGTCTGTTCACGGTTCCCTTTACGGCCTTCAAACAATTCCGTACTCCATTGCCGGATGTAAGAATCGGGCTCTTTCTCTTTCCACTCCTGCATCATTTTGTTGGCTTCGGCTTTCTTTCCGGTCTTTCGTAACGAAAGAGCTGTCAGCAGGATATTCGATTGAGTGAGAAACGATTTCTGTCCGACGACCCGGTCAAAACAGCGTTCCGCCTGTTTCCGGTTGTGCATCTTTTCGTGAATCACACCCTGCAGGTAGTGTTCGAAATGCTTGTCGATATTCTCCTCGTAGGGTTTACCGACGCCGAGGTTCTCCGGCCACACCATGGAGGCTTCCACATGCTTCAACGCCCGGGCATACTGTCTCTTTTTCAAACAATCGATGCTTTTTTTCAGATGCGCGTTCCGGTACACCACCCTTCCTTCATAGGCACCCTCGTTGGGAAGCACCTCCAATGCCGACAAAACCGAGAGGCTCTTGTCATACCGCTCATTATCGGACAACAGTTTTGCATAGCGCAATCCGATCCGGTAATTTTCGGGATCTTGGGCAAAATATTTTTCGGCATACGCCAACGCCTCTTTTTTACGGTTGCGACTTTGGTAAAAAGAGAGCAACGCCATTCCCGTTCGCCAATCATTGGGATTCAACTGCTCTGCCTTGAGCAAATCCGTCAGTTTATCTTCCTCTTTGTCCTGCATCCGTGAGCGGAAAAGATACAGGGGCGCAAAATCGGAATCATCGCACTGTTTCAGCAACGCCGTTGCTTCTGCCCTGTTTCCCAAAGCAGCATAAAGCAAAGAGCGGTAATAATTGTTTTTCCACGATGGGCGGACGGTCTTTGCCCACTCAAGGCAGGCGAGTGTACCCACCCTGTGGGGGAACACCGTTTCGGGAGAGAGCGATTCCGCCTTGTCGAGGGATGCTTCCGCACCATTCCGGTCACCCTGTCTGTGGAGCAACCGGGCCAAATGATAACAGACCAACGGATTTTCGGGAGCATACTTCAACAGTCGAATCGCTTCGGACTCCCGTTGCAGCGACAGATACCATTCCGACAGTTCCAGATATGTTTCAAACGAGAGTTCATTGGTAATTGCGTTGCGG
>JBGZJM010000165.1:0-8017 GCA_041848845.1 Petrimonas sp.
AACTGGGGTGTGCCCGTTCCGCTGGAAGGCGCCGAAGGCAAAGTGCTGTACGTATGGTTCGACGCGCCTATCGGTTATATCTCCAACACGAAGGAGCTGCTGCCCGACGACTGGGAAAAATGGTGGAAAGACGAAAACACCAAACTGGTTCATTTTATCGGGAAAGACAACATCGTGTTCCATTGCATTGTTTTCCCGGCCATGCTCAAGGCCGAAGGCTCCTATATTTTACCCGAAAATGTGCCGGCAAACGAATTCTTGAACCTCGAAAACGACAAGATATCCACTTCGCGCAACTGGGCAGTGTGGCTGCACGAATACCTGGAAGATTTTCCGGGCAAGCAGGACGTGCTGCGTTACGCGCTTACCGCGAACGCGCCCGAAACCAAAGACAACGATTTCACCTGGAAAGATTTTCAGGCGCGCAACAACAACGAACTGGTGGCCGTTCTCGGCAATTTCATCAACCGCGCCTTGGTGCTCACGCAAAAATATTTCGCCAACCGCGTCCCCACCCTTGGCGAACTCACCGGTTACGACCGTGAAACGATGGACGAGTGCCGTCAGGTGAAACAGGCCGTTGAGAACAATCTCGAAAACTACCATTTCCGCGAAGCGCAAAAAGAAATGATGAACCTCGCCCGCATCGGCAACAAGTACCTGGCAGACACCGAACCGTGGAAAACGGCAAAGACCGACATGAGCCGTACGGCAACCATCCTGAACCTGTCGCTGCAGATCGTTGCCAACCTGTCCATCGTGTGCGAGCCGTTTCTGCCTTTTTCAGCAAAGAAAATCCATTCGTTCATCCATGCCGGGAAATTCGATTGGGAAAAATTGGGGAGTTTTGACCTGCTGCCCGAAGGACACGAATTGGGCAAAGCGGAACTCCTCTTCGAGAAAATCGAAGACGAGACCATCGAAAAGCAGGTGGAAAAACTTCACGCCACCAAGGCGGCAAACGAAAAGGAAGCTTACCGGGCCAAACCCGTCAAGGACAACATCGTCTACGATGATTTCGGCAAGCTGGACATCCGCGTAGGTACCGTCCTGGAGTGTGAAAAAGTGCCCAAGGCCGACAAACTGCTGCGGTTCCTGCTGGACGACGGCCTCGGCAAACGCACCATCCTTTCGGGAATTGCGGCGTATTATCCCCATCCCGACAGGCTGGTGGGAAAACAGGTTTGCTTTATTGCCAACCTCGAACCGAGGAAATTGCGGGGCATCCTGTCGGAAGGAATGATTCTTTCGGCCGAAAATGCCGACGGTTCGTTATCGTTGATTGAACCGTCGGAAGAAGTATTGCCGGGAAGCCAAGTGAATTGATTAATATTTCATTTTTTTAACTTCATTCTATGCAGCGTTTTTCAGGGTTCCGCGTCTTTATAGAAAAGGAATCAAATGAAAACTAAAAAAACAATCTTTATGAAAAAAATTACCATTCTTTGTGCGACGCTTTTAATCAGTCTATCCGTTTCTTCGCAACAACGCACACGGAGTTTTATGGGTTGGCATCTGGCCAAAGACGCGCCCGCCCAGTTAAATGAAGTGAAATTAAATTTGGGAACAACCATTTTCGGTTTGCATCCCGAAATTTCTTACGAGCGGATACTCGGTGAAGATTTTGGCTTGGGAGCATCGGCAGGGATTAATTTGAACTCGGATGATTACCCCTTAAATTTTGCATTCACCCCTTATGCCAGGTGGTATTTTGGAGGAAGTGCTGCTAATTTGCAAAAATACGGAGCCGGATTTTTTATCGAGGCAAACGGCTCTTTGTTTTCCGAGAGAATCCCAAAAACAGTTTTTATCTCTACCGACGGGTATTCAGGTGTTACCTCAAACACGGAAAATGCTTTTGGCGCCGGATTAGGTTTAGGCATCGGGTGGAAATACCTCACCAGGAATAACTGGGTGGGAGAATTTCTCCTCGGAGTCGGGCGCGATTTTGTTAACGAGGGCGCTTACCCCCGTTTGGGAATTTCTATCGGGAAACGATTCTGATAATTTACAATAAACAGGTGTCAAAAATAGCGAAGCAAACCCGGCTTCGCTATTTTTATTTGCCGCGAATGGAAATGCTTTCGAGTTTATTCTGTAAATTTGCCCACTGAATACGTTTACAAAGCAACTGAACGATGAAAAATTCCAACGAACTTAAAAGATTTTTGCCCGATCTGATCGTTATCATTTCCTTTATCCTTATTTCTTTTATCTATTTTGCGCCGGCAGTGATGGATGGACGCGTAATCACGCAGCACGACTCGCTCGCGGCCATCGGCCAGGGACAGGAACAACGGGATTTCATGAAGCGCCACGACGGCGAACGCACGCGATGGAACCTCTCCATGTTCGGCGGGATGCCGTCTTACCAGATGAGCCCCACATACGACTCGAGCAAACCGCAGAATTGGGCGAAAAAAGCATACTCCCTGTTTTTGCCCAACTATGTTTACCTGGTCTTCATCATGCTACTCGGGTTTTATATCCTGATGCGGGCTTTCGGGGCAACACCGCTGACAAGTGCCCTGGGAGCAGTTATTTGGGCATTTTCATCCTATTTTTTCATCATTATCGCCGCCGGGCATATCTGGAAATTCATCACGCTGGCCTATATTCCGCCCACGATTGCCGGACTGGTTTACGTTTACCGGAAAAAATACCTGCTTGGCGCGTTACTGATCATGATTTTCGTAACTTTTCAGATATCGGCGAACCATATTCAGATGAGTTATTATTTCTTCTTCCTGATGTTGTTCATGGTCATCGCTTTTCTGGTGGAAGCCGTTCGGGAAAAGAGACTGCCCGATTTTGCAAAATCCACGGCTGTGGTTGTTGCTGCGGGACTTATCGGTGTGCTGGCTAATTCATCCAATCTGTACCATACGTACGAGTACTCCAAGGAAACGATGCGCGGGAAGTCCGAACTCTCGCACCACGGGGCGGAAAACAAATCGGATAACGGGCTGGAGCGCGATTATATCACGGCCTGGAGTTACGGCGTGGACGAAACCTGGACACTGCTCGTGCCGAATACCAAAGGCGGAGCTTCCGTTCCGCTGTCGGAAAACGCAAAAGCGATGGAAAAAGCACGTCCCGAATATCGCCAGCTTTACGGGCAAATCGGCCAATACTGGGGTAATCAGCCCGGAACATCGGGTCCGGTTTACGTGGGCGCTTTTGTGCTTACATTGTTTATCTTGGGGCTCTTTATCGTAAAAGGCCCGATGAAATGGGCCCTATTGGCGGGTACTGTTTTTTCGATATTGTTGTCGTGGGGCAAGAACTTTATGCCGCTCACCGATTTCTTTATCGATCACGTACCGATGTACAACAAATTCCGGGCAGTCGCATCCATCTTAGTGGTGGCAGAATTTACCATTCCGTTGCTTGCCGCGCTGGCGGTGAAAGAAATTGTTCAAAAACCCGAAACGCTGAAAAACAATATGAAACCGCTATACGTCAGCCTGGCGATAACAGGTGGGTTGTCGTTGCTTTTTGCCGTTGCGCCCAGGTTGTTTTTCTCTTCGTTTATCTCCGATTTCGAAATGCGGCAATTACAGTCGCTTCCGGCTGAACATGTGCAGGCTGTTATTTCCAACCTCACAGACATGCGTGTTTCCATCTTTACCGCCGATGCGTGGCGGAGCTTTTTCATTATCGCAATCGGAGCTGTATTGTTGTGGTTACTTATCAACAAAAAATTGAAACCGGAATGGACGGCAAGTGCAATTTTGTTATTATGTCTTATCGATATGTGGAGCGTAAACAAACGCTACCTGAACGATGGAAATTTCACGCCAAAATCGAGTCAGCAGCAGATGTTTGCAAAAACACAAACCGATGAGATTATTTTGCAGGACACTGCAAAATATTACCGCGTGCTGAACATGGCCACCAGCACGTTCAACGACGGAGTTACGCCCTATTACCACAAGGTGATCGGCGGGTATCACGCGGCTAAACTGCGCCGGTATCAGGATTTAATCGATGTGTATTTGAGCAAGGAAATGGGCGCGCTGCAACAGGATATCATCAACACGCAGGGAGCGATGGATTCCGTGAATGCCGACGGGTACAAGGTATTGAACATGCTCAACGCCAAATGGATCATCATGCCGGCACAAGGCGGAACCGTTCCGGTGGAGAATCCTTACGCCATGGGAAATGCCTGGTTTGTCGACGACATCCGGTTCGTCGACAATGCCGATGAAGAGATTGATGCGTTGGCTGCAATCGATTTAAGCAGGCAAGCCGTGGCCGACAAGAAATTTGAGTCTGTCTTGCAGGGATTCAACGTGTCGGCAGCCGATTCGGCATCCGCCATCACCTTGGCCGATTACGATTCAAACTTCATTACTTACACGGTGGAGGCGAAAAAAGACGAATTGGCCGTCTTTTCGGAAATTTATTATCCCAGGGGGTGGCAGATCACCATCGACGGACAGCCAGCCCGTATGTTGCGTGCCAACTACACGTTGCGCGCGCTGCCTATTCCCGCAGGGACACACAGGGTGGAATTCCGTTTTGAACCGGCCAGCATAAAGGTTACCGATGGTATTGCCTACGCGGCGTTACTCATTGTGTTGCTTACGGCAGGATGGACGGTATTTGACAGTATAAAACCAAACAAACGAAGAGAAAAACAATGAAAAATCAATTGATTGGAGTGAATAGGAGATGCCAAAACATATGTTACGACGATCTGTATATCTTTTTCTTACGATATGTTCCTATATGCCATGCCGGCTTTGGGTTAGAACATCAATTATCAGATTTTCGAGAATATCTATTTAGGAGCGGAGGCGTCTGTCGTGAATAGCTTTATCTAGGACCGGCAGCATGTGGTCCACGATTCCCGTAACAGTTCTTCATTATCCAATAATATCGTATGGACCATTTTTACTGATAAGGAAAAAAATAGTTGGTTAGGGATAGATTACGGTATTTCGCTCTCCCGTTTCAATAATGGTTTCCGGTATGTGCCGATTTCACAGATCACCGGTACGGGAGAGGGTATTATTGCTTTTTAAAGATTCCCACGGATATTACTGGTTCGGAGGTACTAACGGGTTGATCCGTTCCCGGTCTGTTTCCGGACAAGATACCCGGGCAATCTGGTATAAAATGGGAAACAGAAGCGCCCCGCTGTCTCATAATCGTGTGCGGAATATTTATGAGGATAAAGACCGTAACCTCTGGATTGCTACGGACGGAAGTATTAATCGATACGATTATACGACGGAACAATTTATCCATTATAATTTATAATATAGTAGACAGTACCGGAATGTATAATGGCAACTGGGCCTATTATTTGTTCGAGGATAATGACGGCTATCTGTGGATCGCCAGTTTTCTTGGCGGGGTGTTTATCGTTGATAAGGAAAGATTGATGAAAGCCCCTGAGGGGAGCTATGTCGCCGACTATCACTATTCTACGGACAATGGTCTGCCGGGCATGTTTGTCAACCAACTGATTCCCGATCACGAAGGAAATATCTGGATGTTACTCTACAACAAAGGAATGATAAAAATCAATATCCGGACCCGTGAAATTACCCGTATCCCGATCGACGATATCCCGGACAGTGAAAGCCTTAACTATATTCTGTGTGATGGCTCGGGAGTTATTGGGGGCGGATTTCGTCGTGGAGCGATGCGTTTTATGCCGGGGAGTGTAAAACCGGATATCGTTTTACTGGAAAGTTTCGGACAAAATAAAATATTATTAATGATCGAAGTGGAACAGGATATATGAATATCCGACTTGTCCTATTCGCTAGAAGAAAAAACCAAATTTATGTATAAGTTGACGTCGATAGATCAGGATTGAAATATGGGAACTATCAGCTTTTGATCAGTGAACCTGACCCGTATGGAAAACCGTCGGATCAACCTTATACAATCGATATCCGGATCAATCCTCCCTGGTACTATACGGCACATGGGCTAAAGCGGTTTATATACTTTTGACGCTGACCTTTATTTTCTGGATAATCAATTTTTTCAGGGTAAGAAACCGCTTGAAATTTGAACGTCTTGAGAAAGAGAAAATACTGGAACAGTCACAGTTGAAGATAGCATATATCCCACGACTTTAAAACACCTTTGAGTATGATTGTCGCTCCGGTCAGCAAACTGCTCCTCGAAATGAAGAACCCGTCGGAGAAGAAGCAACTGGAAATAGTGCAGCGTAATGCCCGGAAACTGAACTCACTAATACACCAGGTACTGGATTTTAACCGGATAGACGATAACGCCGGATCTGTCCCGATCCTCTCGAAAGTAGAGTTTATCTCTTTTCCCAGAAGTCTTTTGGGCATGTATGAGAAGGAGATAATCAAAGAGAAACAAATCGCTCTTTTTTTTGAAAGTAATCTCCCGGAACTTTATCTGGAGATTGGGGTATGTCGCCTGTGGAATATATCAAATCCATCAGGATGAAAAAAGCAGCCATGTTCTTCGTCAGAAAAAATTCACAGTGGCGGAAGTGATGTATATGGTGGGATATTCCAACCATTCTTATTTTTCGAAATGCTTCCAGGCGGAATTCGGAAAGACGCCACGGCAGTTTATGGAAAAAATTTATAAATATAGGGTATATGTCCTCATAATACGCTATATATAAAGTTAAATAATAATAAATACGGCCATTTCCTCAAATAATTTCTTTTCTTTTCGGAAAATATGTTCTAATTTTGTAATGGATATGAATGAACGCCTGTTCCTCGTCATCTTCTCACGGGGTGAGTGGTAAATCGTTTATAACGAACAACATGTTCATTGAACGATTGAAACAGCTAAAACCAAGATCCCGGTAATTATCGGGAGTTGGCAACATAAACCAACTCCCCTCGTTTGCAGACGAAGGGCGTGAGAGAAACGCAAAACAATTCGGCGACCTCACAAACCGCGAATACGGACAGTAAAAAACCTTCCCTTACCAGGAAAGCGAAACAACCAAATTGAGAGCATCAATCCTGATGTTTTACTAAAACGATCAAGAAAGGCGCTGTAAAGAAGTTATGTAGAAGAACACGATAATAAATTATTAAAGATAAACCCTAATGAATACAAAAAGACGATTTCCGGTAATGTGCCACCTATTTATTTTATGTCTTATGATGCTACTATCAGGTTGCCTTAACGACAACGATAGTCCAAAAGATTGGACGGAGAATGTTACTGTAATTGTGTCACCGGAAAAAACGGATTTTCACCCTTTTGAGGGAACGGGTGTTCCTTCGGATGGCATATTGATTAAAGAAGAAAATTCAACCGATGGGTGGTTTGCATTCCCGTTAACGGGGATAGATGGATTTTCTTATGAAGAGGGATATACATATCGGTTAAAAGTAAAAAAGACCCATTTGGGCAATCCCCCCGCGGATGGTTTTACCTTTACCTATACGTTAATCCAAATTATTTCCAAAGAAACAGAGTAAATATCTTGTTTCTGTATCTTAGTTTATCTCACATTAAAAAATTATCTTATGAAAACCAGGACTTTTTTTTAGTAGGAATTGCTATTCTATTGATAGTAATGTCCTCTTGTGAGTCAAAAGAATTTATAGATGGCTCGCAAAAAAAACAGGGAACGACAGAGCAATCCGAATTTATAACTTTAAAATCCGGAGCTATTGTTGAGAAACACGGTGATAAGTACATATGGCAGGATGATATTTTACTTTCGGATGCACAGTATAAATTGTTGGATGAAACTGGGGATATCATACAAGATCCAGCCAATGAAGAGGTCCTTGACGCATCAAATGCGGTGAGAGTTAGCCTTACAACAGGTTATGATTATATTCCATATGATGTAAAAACAAGGTCAACGGCAATATATCCCACTCCTTATAATATGTGGGCGATGGTTAGATTTACGTATGCTAAAGAAGGAACCGGAACAACATTAAACGCTAACACAAGGGAGCTCATTCGACAAGCTCTTCACCATTGGGAAGCAAATACGAATGTCCGCTTTTACAATGCAACTGATCAACCCCTAATT
>JBGZJM010000166.1:0-5849 GCA_041848845.1 Petrimonas sp.
AGCCTTCAAAAGAATCCATCCGATGAAGAGATGAATAGAGACAGGCCACGACGCTTTAACACAGTCAGGTAGGATAACCCAAATGTGATCTTTTGCATTTTTTAACAGTTGCCTATGCAACGTTTTGAATGACTTCGCATCTTATAAACAAATATAAACCCATTTAATAACGTTAAAAAAAAGAAATGCAAATTATCAAATTTTTTTTGTATTTGTTCTTCGCTCTACTTTTGTTTGTGTCGTGTGAAACCGAAAGGGAGGAGCCGCCCGTGGCATTACAGCTTTTTCAAAGCATTCACGTTGAAGTGAAAGATATGGAGGGCCGTAATTTGTTATCCAATGAAAGTGATGCTTTCAGAGATGAAGAAATAGAAGTGCGCTTTGTTAAAGGTGGAAAGCCCTATTTTAATGCAAATATGACAAATAATCCAAGAGGTTTTTCGGTAAAACGAACGGATGACAGCCCGTACTTAAAACTATCGTTGAGCGAGATAACAAAAAAACTATCCGAGACTGATGAATCCTCACAATATGAAACTGAGATCTTTCTTACACTGAAAGGAAATGCCGAAAAGAACATCAAGGTGCTTTATGAGATCAATAAAGTATCGGATGGTGGTTTTGTGACGGATTTTCCTAAAACCTTGAAAGTTTGGGTGGATGAGAAATTGAGCTGGCAGCCGGATGCCTCGAAACCCGAATCGACAGAAAAATACCAGGCCAGGATTACACTTGAGGCGACCGTGCCGAAGAGATAAGTACCGCTAGGGCGGAACAATTCCAAGCTTATCAAAATTCCAACCTCCTAACTAAACGGTATGACAGCATTAAAAAGGATCTTACTCTTGTTTTTTATTTTGCCGGCGCTGGGTGTGTCGGCACAGCATTACACCATTAGCGGATATATTACGGACAAGGAAACCGGCGAGCAACTGATTTCCGCTACCGTCTTTGACGAATTGTCGGCTAAAGGAAATGCCACGAACAATTTTGGCTTTTTTTCCCTCACCTTGCCTAAAGGCGAGATTTCTTTGGACTTTTCCTATATCGGTTACCGGCCCGAAAAGCGGTCGTTTGTGTTGCAACGCGACACGGTCATCAACGTTCAACTAACGTTGCAAAATGTGTTGCAAGAAGTGACTGTGGTAGGGCACCGCTCCGAAACGGGGGTGCGCGGTTCGCAAATGAGCGCTGTGGAAGTACCCATCGCGCAGATCAAAAATATTCCGTCGTTATTGGGTGAGAACGATATCATTAAAACCCTGCAGCTGTTGCCCGGCGTTCAATCGGGCACGGAAGGATCGGCCGGTTTGTATGTGCGGGGCGGTGGTCCCGATGAAAATTTGTTACTTTTGGACGGCATCCCGCTCTACAACGTGAATCACATGATGGGCTTTTTTTCCGTTTTCAACAGTGATGCGCTTAAAAACGTAACGCTTTATAAAGGCAGCTTCCCGGCACGTTTCGGAGGACGGCTTTCGTCTGTGGTGGATGTGCGCATGAAAGACGGCGACGATAAAAAGATCAGCGGGACAGCCAGTATCGGGACACTTTCGGCGAAACTCCAGGTGGAAGGGCCCATCGTGAAAGAAAAAACCACATTTAATGTTTCGTTGCGCCGTACTTATTTCGATATTTTGGCCCAACCGCTTATCAAATACGCCGCCAGGCAGGAGGAAGACGATACGAATTACGGTGGCGGATATTATTTTTACGACATTAACGCCAAATTTACCCACAAGTTTTCCGACCGCGATCGGCTCTATCTCAGTATTTACACGGGAGATGATGCCATGCATACCAAAATGCGTACAAGATCTGCCCATAGTTCAACGTATGAAAGCAAAGAATGGCAAAAAATGAACTGGGGTTGGGGCAACCTGGTTACGTCATTACGGTGGAGCCGTGTGGTGGGCAACAAACTGTTTATGAATACTACTGCGGCATTCACGCGATACAGGTCTGACCTGAAAATGGGCTACGAAGATCAATACGTGGATAAATCCGTGACGCCTCCTAAAACGAGTAAATCGGAAATTGCTCTGAAATACGATTCGGGTATCCACGATTGGACGGCCAAGGTTGACTTTGATTATACGCCCGGCCCGTCGCACGATATCAAGTTCGGCACAAACTACACGTATCACACGTTTTCACCCGATGTGTCGTCGATAAAGGTAAACGATACCGACCCCAATACGCAAAAAATAGACACGATTGTGGGAAGCCCAAAAGTGTATGCGCACGAGACCATGAGCTATGTCGAAGACAATATTGCGTTGGGGGAATTGTTCAAGGTGAACCTGGGTGTGCATTTTTCGTCGTTCCACGTGCAAAAGGAAAATTACTTCTCGGTGCAACCGCGTGTGGGAATGCGGGTGATGTTGGCCGAAAACTTTTCGGCAAAAGCCGGTTACGCCTATATGAACCAATATATCCACCTGCTTTCGAACAGTTCGGTGAGTCTGCCTACCGATTTGTGGGTTCCCGTTACGAAAAAGGTGAAACCCATGTCGTCGCACCAATATTCGGCGGGTGTGTTTTATACGGTACCGCACGTGGCCGATTTTTCCGTAGAAGGGTATTACAAAACCATGGATAACCTATTGGAGTACAAAGATGGAGCGTCGTTCATGGGAGCATCGTCCAATTGGGAAGACAAGGTAAGTATGGGACGCGGCGTGGCTTACGGGGTGGAGTTCCTGGCGCAGCGGTCGTTCGGAAATACTTCGGGTTGGTTGGGCTACACGTGGTCGAAAGCCGATCGTATTTTTGATCGGCCCGGACATGAAATAAACTACGGAAAGGTTTTTCCTGCCAAGTACGACCGCAGGCACGACGTGAGCCTTACCCTCATGCATAAGTTTTCCGACCGGTTTGATATTTCGGGATCCTGGGTCTACAGCACGGGTAACGCCGCCACGTTCGGCTACCAGTCCTACCGCACCATCCCCGCACCCAATGGGCAGGAATCGTATTATGCACCGCCATCCGTCACTTATGTGGAGAGCCGCAACAACTTCCGGTACAACAACTACCACCGCATGGATTTGGGCGTAAACTTTCACAAAACTACCCGGCGCGGGTGGAAGCGTACGTGGAACATCAGCGTGTATAACGTGTATAATCAGCTGAATCCGTTTTTCGTGTATCCTTCGTCAAAAACGGAACAGGCGGGACCCGGCGAGATCCGCTCGAAAACGGTGCTCAAGCAGGTGTCCATCTTTCCGGTATTGCCATCTGTAACATATATGGTTAGATTTTAACCAGTTAGCAGTCAATAAAACAACAATCAAAAATGAATGAGAAATCCATATCCTGTATTATTTTGCTCTGCGCACTCCTGTTCTGCGCCTGCGAAAAAGAAATCGAATTCAAGGGAGATGTAAAGAAACCGGTTCTGGTATTGAACGGTTATCTCACGCCCGATGAAAACGTAACGGTACATCTTTCGAAAAGCCGTTTTATCATGGATGACCATACGCCCTACGTATCTATCGAAAACGCTTCCGTGGAGCTATACGTGAACGGGGTGTTGAAGGAAGGGCTGGTGCACGGCAATGAGGGGTATTACGCCGGGCAATATCGTCCGCGAATTGGCGATGAGATTGAAGTCCGCGCATCGGCTCCGGGTTTCGAAGCGGTAAAAGCGAAAACCGCCATTCCGCAGGCGCCGGTGTTTGAATTGGCGGATTCTACCCTTACCCATACGGTAAAAGATGTTTCCAGCCAATTCACCGATGATCCGGGGTATACGTTTAGGCAATGGGAACATGTCAATAAAATCCGTTTACGGTTGAAAGAGGAAAAGGGCAAAGAAAATTTTTATTTTATCAAAGCCGAACACAATTACTACGGCGGGGAAGGATTCTTTATGAAAGAACCGCAAAGAATAGAGCTGGGCAAGACATTGAAAGGAAACGTGGCTGACACGGGAAGCCCGCTCGAAGAAGTTTTGTGGGGAGAAGAGGATCCCGGTTATAAAAGGCAACTGGAGAATGTTTTTTCCGATGCTTTTGTGAACGGGAAAGAACTGTTCTTTAATTTTGAATATTATGAGAACCTCAAAACCGTCATGAAAAGGCCAAATGGAAACGAAGAAATCATCAATGCCGGTGCTCCTTTCACGAAAGAATATGTTATCGCCTTATCCGGCATGTCTCCCGATTATTATCATTTTGTGGTTTCTGCCGCCAAAGCGTATAATGTGGATGAAAACCCTTTTGTGGAGCCGGTGCAAGTACGGACAAACGTGGAAAACGGATTGGGGATTTTAGGTGCATATACCACAAGCCGGTTTGTTTTTCGATTCGAAAAATACACGGAGGGAGGCTATTCAATACAGTGGTAGGTTTGATCGAAACCTGAACTCCAGGAGCTTTAATTCCCTGGAGTTCAGAATTCAATATGTTTCAGAGCGTTAGTTTTACCCCTGCAAACAGGCTTCGCGGGGCTGCCGGGCCGTAGATATAATCGGATGCCCTTCCCGCACCGGTATCGAAATCTTTCTGATAGGCATTGAAAATGTTCTGCACTCCCGCGTTCAATTGCAGCGTGGAATACTCGAGGACGGGAATGTCGTAAGACAATTTTGTGTGCAACTCAAAAAAAGAATTTACCCTTTCGATTTTATTTTCCGATGCAAACCGGTCTTTGGCCGGGTCGCCTTCCCCTTTCACGTGAGGCACGTACATCCGCCCGGTATAGTTTCCCGAGAGCGTTGCCGAAAAGCGGGTCACCGGTTTCCACGTGGTGACGAAATACCCGTAAGTGTCGGGAGTGCGCATGAACTCGCGATAACCGCCCACGCCTTCTATCGGTTCCTGGGCCTGGTCGAACAGGCTTTTCTGAAACGTTACCCCCAGTTGCAGATCCAACAGGCGGCCGTATGCCATTCTTCCTTCCAGGTTTATGCCGTATACTTTCGCGTTTTCACCTTTGGCATTTACCACCAGTTTTTGTCCTTCCACCTCCGGGTCGTCATTGGCAGATATGAAAAACAGGTTCAACCTCTACGCATCCTTTCAGCACACGCTTCGCAAAAGCTATTACGGCGGAGGGGACCCGGTGAAAGTAATACCCGGTCCAAACCAAGACCAGGAACTGATCGACAACCTGAACAACCGGCTGGGCTCGTTCGGGCGCTCCACCGAATTGATCCGTCATCTGGGCGGACAATATACCCGGATAATCGACAAATTCTTGTTCATGCCCGCCGAGCTGACTGCCGGAGCCGAGTACCTGAACAATACGCTGACCGACGTAAGCGGATACCGCACCCGCGATGTGGATCAGAAAACCCATACCGCGAGCGGGTTTCTACAAAATGAATGGAAAGACGACAGGTGGAGCATTCTTCTGGGCGGCCGCCTCGACAAGCACTCGCTGGTAAAATCGGCTATTTTCAGTCCCAGGGCAAACATCCGTTATAACCCGAACGGGAAAGTCAACTTCCGCCTGTCGTATAGCGAAGGGTTCCGCGCGCCGCAGTATTTCGATGAAGACCTGCACGTGGACATTGCCGGCGGCGAACACATCGTCCGTATTCTGTCGAAAGACCTGAAAGAAGAGCGTTCACGCAGCGTGAGTGGCTCGATCGACTTTTACCATACCGTGGGCAGCCTGCAGTTCAACACGCTGGCGGAAGGTTTTTTCACGCACTTGAAAAATAAGATTACCGCCATCGACGACCCCAACGTGGAGGGGCAAAAACTGGTGGTAAATGCCAAAGGTGAAAACGCGAAAGTATACGGCATAAACCTGGAAGGAAGAATGGCATACGGCCGCCTGTTGGATCTGCAACTGGGGGTAACGTTCCAGAAAAGCCTGTTCGACCAGGCCCAGGAACC
>JBGZJM010000167.1:0-5188 GCA_041848845.1 Petrimonas sp.
CCCAATTTATCTGTCGACCCCGAGAACGGACTGGTCTCAACATACGGACGTGATGTTGCCGTGAGCTGGATGAATGCGGTGCAAAACGGCAAGCCCGTCATCCCGAGATCGGGATACCTGGTTGAATTCAATGCTTTGTGGCACAATGCTCTTAAGTTTGCGGAAGAAGTGGCCGCCGCGACAAACAAAGAAGCTTTGGCTACAACATACGAAGAGAAAGCCCTGAAAGCGCAACAGTCGTTCATTGAAACATTTCTCAACGATGCCGGCTATTTGTACGATTATGTGGATGGCACTTATGCAGACAGGAATGTTCGTCCCAATATGATTTTTGCCGTTTCTGTGGACTACTCGCCGCTGGACAGGCGTCAGAAAAAATCGGTGGTCGATTTCGTCACCAAAGAGTTGCTTACCCCGGTGGGCATGCGTTCTTTAAGCCCGAAAGGCTATAACTACCGCCCTCGTTATGCAGGAACAGCCGAAGAAAAGGAATATGCCTATTTCAACGGATGCGCTTTTCCGTGGCTTATAGGCGCTTACATTGAAGCCTATCTGAAAGTGTTCAGCATGAGCGGACTCTCCCTGGCAGACCGGGTAATGATTGAGCTGGAAGACCAGATGCAAAACGATTGCATCGGAACCTTGTCCGAACTTTACGATTCCAGCCCCCCGTTTTATGCCCACGGAGGATATTCTTTTGCCATGAGTGTTTCGGAGACTTTGCGAGCAAAGAGACTCATCAAATCATTCGGTTGAACCTTGCGGGAAAGATGAATTGCAGCTGGATCTATGATTACAACAGAATATAAAACACGATAGAATGAAAGCGTTGATGTTAGGGTGGGAATTCCCGCCTCATATACTGGGTGGGCTCGGAACCGCAAGTTACGGATTGACCAAGGGCTTGGCCAAGCAGGAAGATATGGAAATCCTGTTCGTTATTCCCAAGCCCTGGGGTGACGAAGACCAAAGTTTTCTGAAGATAATAGGCTGCAACAACACTCCCGTGGTGTGGCGCGACGTCAGCTGGGAAACCGCCAAGGCAAGACTCGAGAAATACATGAATCCCGAGGAATATTTCTGGATGCGTGACAACATTTACGCCGACTTCAACTACATGACCACCAACGACCTGGGTTGTCTTGAGTTCTCCGGCCGGTATCCCAACAACATTCTGGAAGAGACCAATAACTACTCCATCGTTACGGGTGTTATTGCCCGGACATATGAGTACGATATCATCCACGCCCACGATTGGCTTACCTACTCCTCCGGCCTGCACGCGAAAAGCGTGAGCGGAAAACCGCTGGTCATTCATGTGCACGCAACGGAGTTCGACCGCAGCCGCGGCAAGCCAAATCCGACCGTTTACGGAATCGAGAAAAACGGAATGGACCACTGCGATCGCATTATCTGTGTAAGCAACCTTACCCGCAAAACCGTCATTGAGAACTATCACCAACCCGAATGGAAAGTATCCACCGTCCACAACGCCGTTGAGCCGTTGAGCCCGGAAATTGAAGCAATCGAACGGATATCGGGCGTGAAGGAAAAAGTCATCACCTTCCTGGGACGGATTACCATGCAAAAAGGCCCGGAATTTTTTGTGGATGCGGCCACACAAGTACTGAAAAGAACCAACCACATCCGGTTCGTGATGGCAGGGAGCGGCGACATGATGAATCAGATGATACGCCTGGTTGCCGACCGGGGAATTGCCGACAGGTTCCATTTTACCGGGTTTCTTCGAGGCGAACAGGTCTACGAAATGCTAAAATCGAGCGATGTGTATGTTATGCCTTCGGTATCGGAGCCTTTCGGTATCTCGCCGCTTGAAGCCATGCAGTGCGGTGTTCCGAGTATAATCTCCTACCAGTCGGGTTGTGCGGAAATCTTGAATAACGTCATTAAAACCGACTATTGGGACGTTGACGCCATGGCGGATGCCATGTATTCGATTTGTACGTACCCGGGCATGGCCGAATTCCTGAAAGAGGAGGGAAAACGTGAAGTAGACAGTATCGTTTGGGAGAATGCCGGGAAAAAAATCCGGGCCATCTACGACAGCCTGGTGTGAAGACCAGAAGACAGTAAAAATCTAACAGTCTAAAAAATATGAAAACAATTTGCTTTTATTTTCAAATTCACCAACCGTACCGGTTAAAAAGATACCGTTTCTTCAACATCGGAAGGGACCACTATTATTACGACGATTATTCCAACGAAGACATCATGCAGCAGATAGCCGCCCGGTCTTTCATCCCCGCCAACCGCATGCTGCTCGATCTGATCAACACCTGCAAGGGGAAGTTTAAATTTGCCCTGTCGGTTTCGGGAGTGGCCCTTGACCAGATGGAAGTGTATGCTCCGGAAGTGATCGACGGGCTGAAGGAATTGAGCCGGACCGGCGCTGTTGAGTTTTTGGCCGAAACCTACTCACACTCGCTTTCGAGCCTGATCGATCCCGTGGAATTTCAAAGCCAGGTACAGCAGCAGACGCAAAAGATCAAGCTACTTTTCGGCCAGGAGCCGACAGTCTTGCGAAACACGGAAATGATCTTCTCCGACGAGATAGCCGAAATGGCCCACAGCATGGGATACAACAAAATGATTTCCGAAGGGGCGAAGCTCATCCTCTCCTGGCGCAGCCCCAACTACGTGTACAAATCCGAAAATCAACCCGACATGAAACTGTTGCTGCGCAACTCGCAGTTCAGCGACGACATTTCACTGCGGTTTTCAGACTACACGTGGAAGGAATACCCGTTAACGGCCGAGAAATACGCATCGTGGATCGCCGCCACCTCGCCGCAGGAAGAGATCTTCAACATCTTCATGAACTACGAAACGTTCGGGAACCTTCAACCGGCTCATTCGGGAATATTTGAATTTATGAAAGCGCTGCCCAAATTCGCTTTCGACAGGGGCATCGAGTTTTCCACGCCCAGCCAAATTATGGACATCCATAAACCGGTGGGCACCGTATCGGTACCCAATCCCATTTCCTGGGCCGACGAAGAGCGCGACCTGAGCCGGTGGCTGGGAAACAAGCTGCAAAAAAGCGCGTTCAACACCCTTTACGAAATCAGCGAACGTGTGCGTCTGACCAACGACCGTCGTCTCAAACAAGATTGGAGCTACCTGCAGACAAGCGACCATTTCTATTACATGTCCACCAAGCATTTCTACGACGGATCCATGCACAGTAAATTCAGCCCTTACCCATCGCCTTACGACGCGTTCAACAATTACATGAATGTCTTAAGCGATTTTATCGACCGGGTGAAAGCGCAATTCCCCGATTCGGTGGACAACGAAGAACTGAACTCGCTGCTCACCACCATCCACAACCAGGAACGAGAAATCAAGAAACTCCAGTCCGAACTGAAGAAAGTACTGACAGAGAATGAAGAAAAATTAGTGGAGAAAACTCCCGGAAAAAGAAAATAAACCTGACCGCCCCTCGTCCGAAACGAGGGGCTTTTTATGGCGCTTATGGCGGATGCCTGAAATCCGATGATTATCCACATCGGAATAAGTGTCTCCCCTCATTTTACCAACAATCCCACTTTCTCGATACCCTTAAGAGGGTTATCCTTCATCGCCTGACGGATGCGGACAAGATAAGCGCGCGTAGAATCCACGGAGATGGAGGTTTTGTAGGGAACCGACAACTGATAAAGCCCCGCGCTTCCTTTTCCCAGCCATTTCCCTTGAGGATCAGCCAGTGTTATCTCCACAGTATCGCTAACAAATGAAGTATCTGCGATGTTTTGCTGAACGAGTAACCAGAG
Source organism: Petrimonas sp. (assembly GCA_041848845.1). GTDB lineage: Bacteria > Bacteroidota > Bacteroidia > Bacteroidales > Dysgonomonadaceae > Petrimonas. The sequence continues at coordinate 3,795 of JBGZJM010000167.1, forward strand.
GTTTTGGTAAGGATACCGGTTATTGTTAACAATCTCCAGCACAATATCGTATCGTGTATCCGGATCAACGGGAAGCGAGTCCATCAAAAAATCAACCGTAGCCTGCTTGTTCCAGTTGCTGTCTTTGATCGGATGAAAACGGTAATAAACCACTCCTTCGTCACATGAAGATAAAAAAGCAAAAACAACCAAACAACCAATATACAGTTTACTCTTCATTTTGTTTCGGTGGTTTTCCTTTCCTGCTTCTGTTTTCCTGTCTTCCCCGCCTTGGCTTTCTCCTTTTTGAAGTAGTTCCATCCTCCTTTTTATCGAAACGGGTAATGCTCTGATCTCCCAGCAAATCGTTATGAATAGTTTCTTCTTTTGTCTTACCGGACTCAATCTCAGACGCTAACTTTGAAGGTTTTTTCCCTTTTTTATTCCATTCTATGATTTGAAATGCCCTGTCTTTTGAAATCGTTTCCAGGTTTACCGGATTGTTCTTGTCGGTGGAATAGGTGATCTGACCCGATAAAATATCGGTTTTGAAGTGAAAATAATCGCTGTCTTTGGTCTGCAGGACAATCTCACGCGACGGCAATTTCCTGCTGGCTTCCACGTATGCATCCACCTCATAATTCATGCAGCATTTCAATTTTCCGCATTGTCCCGCAAGTTTTTGCGGGTTAAAGGAGATATCCTGGTACCGGGCAGCCGAGGTAGATACCGATACAAAGCTTGACATCCAGCTGCTACAGCACAACTCACGTCCGCAAGGTCCAACTCCCCCTATCCTTCCGGCTTCCTGGCGCGCGCCAATTTGCTTCATCTCGATCTTTACCCTGAATTCCGCGGCAAAGTCCTTGATCAACTGACGAAAGTCCACCCTTTCATCGGCAATGTAGTAAAAAATAGCCTTGCTTCCGTCTCCCTGATATTCAACGTCTCCAATTTTCATGTTCAGGCCAAGACTCTCCGCCATCTCTCTGGAACGAATCATGGTAGGTTGTTCTTTGGCTTTGGCCTGTTCGTACTTTTCCATATCTGCCGGTCGCACTATCCGGTAAATCCGCCTCGGGCCGCTATTGCCATCTTCCCTATAGTTGTTTTTACGCATCTGTGCCTCCACCAGTTTTCCGGTAAGTGTTACCGTTCCGATATCGTGACCGGGCGAAGCTTCAACGGCCACGACGCCGCCCTTCTTCAAATCGATGTTGTTGCTGTTTACGTAATATCCTTTCCGGGTGTTTTTAAACTGAACTTCCACCATATTGGTCAGTTCCTGCATTTCGGGGAAGTCGTGCAACCAATCATAAACATGAAGTTTAGTGGAGTGTTTGGGACATCCCTTGCAAGAACCGCTGTTTCGTACGGTCGTTACTTTTTCTGGGACAATGTCCGCTAATTTATCC
>JBGZJM010000168.1:0-2822 GCA_041848845.1 Petrimonas sp.
GTTGGGCGAGGGCTGGTTTCCCACGTTTGAGGCTGTGCCCGAAGAGGCTGTCAGTCTCACCATTCCGGCCATTATGCACTGCAAGGTCATCAGTTGCATGGTGCCCGACCGGCGAAAAGCACAAGCCGTTTACGATACGCTAAATACGAAAATTTCCACCGCATGTCCGGCAACAATCCTTCGGAAACATGCCAATACGGTATTGTTCCTCGATAAAAATTCAGCCTCGAAATTAAAATGAAAAAATGTACGTTTATATTGTTTCTTCTTGTTTTAGGGTGTAAAAACGTAACCGCTCAAAACAATCTCCCGGCTGTTTTTACAACCGGCAGTATCAACGATATGGCAGGAACCGCTTTTAAACTGGAGGCTGAAAAAGCATACAATACTCTTCAGGTTGCCGGCGATAAAGAGCGCTGGGAAAAACAGAAAGAAGAGCTTCGGGAGAAGATCATAGAAAAAGCCGGAGTCTCTTTTTTCCCCGATTTGCCGTTGGACTATCATGAAACGAAGAGCCACAGATTGGAAGGATACACGGTTAAGAACATATTCTTTCAGACAAGACCACAGGTGTATGCTACAGCCAATTTATATATTCCCGACGGAGAAGGCCCTTTCCCCGCCGTAGTTGTGATGATGGGACATTCCCGCACGGGAAAAACGACGGATGAGCACCAGGCGCTGGGGCATACATTGGCCCTAAACGGCTATGTTTCGATAAATATAGACCCTTGGGGTGCGGGAGAGCGTACAACAAAACACGGCGAGTTCGAATATCACGGGGCTAATTTGGGAGCGTCTCTATTAAACGCAGGCAAACACCTTATGGGCTTGCAAATTACGGATAATATGCGGGCGGTTGACCTGTTATGCTCTTTCCCTTTCGTAGATACCCTGAATATCGGGGCCACCGGAGCCAGTGGCGGTGGTAATCAGACGATGTGGCTGGCTGCGATAGACAGCCGGATTAAAGCGGCCGTACCGGTTGTTAGCGTAGGCACCTTTCAGTCGTATGTTTTAAACAGTAACTGCATCTGTGAAACGCTCATCGACGGGCTGACCTTTACGGAGGAGGCGGCCGTTCTCGGGCTTATAGCTCCGCGTGCGTTAAAGCTTTGCAACGGGTTGAAGGATACCAACCGCGCGTTTCATCCGCAGGAGATGCTTAAAAGTTACCGGCAGGCACAACCTATTTATAGGTACTACGGCGCGGAAAACAACCTTTCGTATCAGCTTTTCGATACCCCTCACGGCTATTATCCCGAAATGCGGGAAACCATGCTTGGATGGTTCGACCTCCATCTGAAAAACATAGGAAGCGGCGAGCCTAAGAAAGAAAAGGATTTTACATTGTTGCCCGAACCCGATTTGATGGTATTTCCGGAAGATCGGCGCTTTCCCGGAGTAATTTCCACACAAGCGTTCTGCTATAATGAGGGCATGCTTCTCAAGACAGATAGGTTAACGGCCGGAAAAATAGACGTTGAGGATAAAACACGGGAGTTAAAAAAGCTACTACGAATAAAGGATGACAATCAGTCGAAAACCGTTCGCCGATCAACCGATTCCGGAAATTGGGAACGCTATGTTATAGAAACAGCGTCGAAACAACTGATACCTGTTTTAATTTATGCTCCCGACAGGAGGCAACGTGAATGGGTGATTATTGGCTGTTCGGAAGGGAAAAATAAAATTCCGTATGAAGTAATCGAAAATCATGTTAATAAAAATCAGTCCGTTTGTATTGTCGATTTCTGGGGTATTGGCGAAAGCGCTTCGGCCGAAGCAAAACGCATTGATGGCGCTTTGCCGGAATTTCATACCTTGTCGCGCTCGGCGTTGTGGTTGGGGCAAACGGTACAGGGAATCTGGGTTAATCAGTTAGACGTTGTTGTCGATTGGCTTTCAGACGCGCATGATGCTCGGAAAATCACAATCGAAGCCGACAAGGAGCTGGCTGTTGCCGCCTTATTGTTTTCTGCACTTAGCCAGAAGGCCGACAACCTGATTCTTAAAAATATTCCGATGAGTTACCTGTATGATAAAACCGGCGATGCCGATTATTTCTCTATGGCCATTCATATTCCCGGAATTTTATGTTGGGGCGATATTTCATTAGCCACGGCATTGTGTGAAAGTGAAATTGTATTTATCGATCCGGTAAGTATCACGGGGCGGACGTTAGATAAAACAGAAATAGACTCATTTAACAAAGAGGTTAAGTATTTTTCCGCATTTTCCGGAAAAAACGCAACAATTCATTTTATAAATACCAATTGATATGAACATCAACAGAAGATATTTCCTGAAACTGGCCGGGATAACCGGAGCGGGAGCCTTGCTGCCCGAAAAACTGACAAGCGGCGAGCCGGTTGCCGGTAAGCCATCTTATAGGGAGGCTTACCGGAAGCATCCGCAACAATTCAATATGTGCGGATATGCGGCGCCGAAGCTGGATACCGTCGGGATTGGATTCGTGGGAGTTGGAGCCCGGGGAAGCGGGGCTGTAGAAAGGATGAGCCGTATAGATGGCGTACGCATCGTGGCAATCTGCGACGAACTCAACGAAGCGGCACAGGCGGCAAAAGCACGGATCAAAACACCGGGACATCCAGCTGTCGTTTACGCCGGAAAAGAAGATGCGTGGATGGAGATGTGCCGGCGCGAGGATTTGGATCTGGTCTATATCGCTACCCCTTGGGATTTGCATGCTCCCATGGCCGTTTATGCCATGGAGCAGGGCAAACATGTGGCTGTGGAAATACCGGCCGCAACCACCGTGGAGGATTGCTGGAGATTGGTGGAAACCTCCGAGAAGACGA
>JBGZJM010000169.1:0-15709 GCA_041848845.1 Petrimonas sp.
ATGGCCGACTCCTTCATCACGTCGCCCAGGTTTCCGGTGAGCGTAAGTTTTGAACCCTTTCCGCGGCTCAACGAACTTTCCACAAAAAGGATCTCTCCTCCCACGGCTGTCCAGGCCAACCCGGTAACCACGCCGGCATAGTCGTTGCCCTGGTAGCGGTCTTTGCTGTATTCTTCGATGCCGAGGTATTCCGTTACGTCGGACGGCTTTAATACCTTGGGATACGCTTCATTTCCGGCAATCTTCCGGGCAATTTTCCGGGTTACCTTTGCTATTTTCTTGTCCAGTTCCCTTACTCCCGATTCGCGGGTGTAATCTTCGATGATCTTCAGTAAGGCCGGTTTCGAAATACTGAAAGCATTCTTCTTTATACCGTGATTTTCCAACTGCTTTGGGACGAGGTGGCGATAGGCGATTTCTATTTTTTCATTGCTGATATAACCGCCGACGTTTATCAACTCCATCCTGTCGAGAAGAGGTTGAGGGATGGTGTTGAGGTTGTTTGCCGTGGCAATGAACATCACTTTCGAAAGGTCGAAATCGATGGAGAGGTAATTGTCGTGAAATGCAAAATTCTGTTCAGGGTCAAGCACTTCGAGCAATGCCGATGCCGGATCGCCCCGAAAGTCGTTACCCACCTTATCGATTTCATCCAGCACAAAAACCGGGTTTGAACTTCCTGCCTTCTGAATGTTCTGGATAATTCTTCCGGGAATGGCCCCGATATAGGTGCGGCGGTGCCCGCGGATCTCGGCTTCATCGTGCAGGCCACCCAGTGAAACGCGGATATACTTCCTGTTCAATGCTTCGGCAATCGATTTCCCGAGCGATGTCTTACCTACTCCGGGAGGGCCGTAGAGGCACAATATCGGGGATTTTAAATCGCCTTTCAGTTTTAAAACCGCCAGATGCTCGATGATGCGTTCCTTCACTTTTTCCATGCCGAAATGGTCGCGATCGAGAATCTTCTGTGCATTCTTCAGGTTGAAGCTGTCTTTGGTATATTCGTTCCACGGCAAATCCACGATGGTTTGCAGGTATCCGAACTGAACCGAATAATCGGGTGACTGCGGATGCAACCTTTCCAGTTTGCTGATTTCTTTCTCGAAGATGTCAGCCACTTCCCGGCTCCACTTCTTCGTTTTTCCCTTTTTACGGAACTCGGCGATCTCCATTTGTTGCGTGTTGCCGCCCAGTTCTTCCTGAATGGTCTTTATCTGTTGCTGTAAGAAATATTCTTTCTGTTGCTGGTTGAGATCCTCGCGGGTTTTCATCTGGATATTCATCTTCAGCTCCAGTACTTGTGTCTCGCGGTTAAGGATCATCAACAGCCGGTATGCTTGTTCCTTTTCGTCACCGATACTCAACAGCTCCTGTTTTTCCCTGTTTTCAATGGGCAGGTTGGTGGCGCTGTAGCTGACCAGCATACCGGTGAACGACTCGTGGTTGATGGTTTGCAGCAATTCTCTGGGAGGCTCGCCGAGAATGTGGAGCATGTGGTTCATCGTGTCGCGGATGGAATCGAGAATGGCCTTGAACTCCTTGTCGTCTTTCTCCGCTTTTTTCGACTCCAGAATCCTGTAGTTGGCCGCAAAATAGGGCTCGGTTTGCGTGAACTCCGTCCATTCGAATCTTTTCTTTGCCTGGACAATGATGCTCAGGTTGTTCTTGTCGAGCTCAATCACACGGATTACCTCGGCGATGACACCTATTGAATAGAGGTCGTCTTTTTCCGGTTCTTCAACGTTGTTGTCTTTTTGACAGACCAGACCGATATAGCGGTGTTTTTTGCCCAATGCCCGGACTAATTTGAGCGACTTGCTCCGCCCTACGGAGATGGGAAGCCCGCTTCCCGGAAAAACAATGGTGTTGCGTAACGGTAGTATGGGAAGGCTTTCCTGCAGGGAGCTTTCATCGATTTCCTGGCTGCCGTCCAGAAAGTCCCCGGCAATAAACGATATGACGTTGCTTTCGTTTTCTTCCGGTTTTAATACGGATAGTTTATTTTGAAACATATATTTATTTTCTTATCTTTGGTACGGTTCATGTCTTTCATCTTACACCAAATTTCGTGCCAAATATAGATTTTTTACTGTTTATGGGGAACAACTCTTTTAAATTTAAGCAATTTACCGTTTTTCACGACAGGTGTGCCATGAAAGTCGGCACCGATGGCGTCCTGTTGGGCGCCTGGGCAGATTTTACCGGTTGCCGGTCGATCCTGGACGTGGGGACGGGCTCGGGATTAATTGCCTTGATGGCTGCGCAACGAACCAGTCTGGCAAAAATAACTGCCGTGGAAGTCGATTCGGATGCGGCGCGGCAGGCTGCGGAAAACGTCGGAAATTCGTCCTTTAAAGACAGAATCACGCTATTCCCGTTATCGTTTCAGGATTTTGTTTCTTCAACAACCGGGAAATTTGACGCGGTTGTCTGCAACCCGCCGTTTTTTGTCAATTCTTTGCCGTCGCCCGATGTAAAAAGAACGGAAGCCCGTCACGCGGATTTGCTTACCCTGAATGATCTTTTCGAATTGAGTAAAAAACTTTTAAGCGGTACCGGCACTCTGTCGTTGATTTATCCGTTTCAGGAAAGGGCGGAAATTATGTCTGTCGCCGAAAGGCATGATCTCTTTTTATGGCGGGAAACAATCGTTTATCCTACTCCGACAGCTCCTCCGAAAAGAATTTTATGGCAGTTCAGTGTCGAAAAACCGGAATACGTGAATAGAAACGGACTGATTATGGAAGAAGAACGACATGTTTACACACCAGAATTTTGTCAATTAACGAAGGATTTCTATCTTTATCTGTGAAAATATTTTTGTATGAAAAAGTTTTTTGCTGTTATACTGTTCGCTTTGCTATCGGTATTATTCGTTCGGGGAGCCGATACCGTTCAGGTGAAACAAACCCGGATTCCCGTTTTAATTGATCGCGTCGATAATGTGCTGTTTTATATCCGGATTGACGCGAAAGAAGCCAAGGAATTCAACGAGTTGAAATTAAGATTCGCCGATAACGTGAATCTTGACGAGATTCAATCGATGAAGCTTTATTACGGAGGAACGGAAGCGTTTCAACGGTTCGGGCAAAATCATTATGCGCCGGTACAGTATGTCTCGGGTTTTACCGTCGGGAAAACCCGCGAGGCAAATCCTTCCTATTCGGTGAAGATTGCCGGGCAGAAATCGCCAGGGATCGAAGTGCCCTTTTCGGCGGATTACCCCCTTTTTCCGGGGATCAACTATTTCTGGATCAGCCTTCAGATGAAACCCGGCACCTCCCTGTTGTCGAAAATTGATGTGAATCTGGTTTCAGCAAAGCTCGACGGAAGAGATGCCCCCATAGCGTTTGCCGACAAACCGGAAACACACCGGATGGGAGTGGGGGTTCGCCATGCGGGAGACGATGGTGTTGCCGCCTTCCGTATTCCGGGCCTGGTCACCAGCAATAAAGGAACGTTGCTGGGTGTTTACGACGTCCGGCACAACAACAGCGTGGATTTGCAGGAGCACGTTGATATAGGATTGAGCCGGAGTACCGACAAGGGTCAGACTTGGGAGAAGATGCGTATTCCGGTTGCTTTCGGAGAATATGGCGGATTGCCCAAAGCACAGAACGGAGTGGGAGATCCTTCCATCCTGGTGGATAAAAAGACCGGAACTATCTGGATTGCTGCCTTGTGGACACATGGGATGGGAAATCACCGGGCGTGGCACAACTCGCAAGCCGGCATGGATGAAAAACGGACGGGACAGTTGATATTGACAAAAAGTACGGATGACGGCAAGACCTGGTCGGAACCCATCAACATTACTTCTCAGGTAAAAGATCCTTCGTGGCATTTATTGCTGCAGGGGCCCGGAAGGGGAATCTCCATGCGGGACGGAACATTGGTTTTCCCCATCCAGTTCATCGACTCTACCCGGATACCCAATGCGGGCATCATGTATAGCAAGGACGGCGGAGAAACCTGGGCAATTCACCGCCATGCGCGGACAAACACGACAGAAGCCCAGGTGGCGGAAGTTGAACCCGGGGTGTTGATGCTCAATATGCGCGATAACCGGGGTGGAAGCCGGGCCGTTTCCATCACCAGGGATCTGGGAAAAACATGGGAGGAGCATCCGTCCAACAGGAACGTCTTGCGGGAGCCGGTTTGCATGGCCAGTCTGATAAAAGTGGATGCCGGCGAAAACGTGCTGGGGAAGGATATCCTGCTGTTCTCCAATCCGGACACGACGGAAGGAAGACACCATATTACCATCAAGGCCAGCCTGGACGGAGGATTATCGTTTCCCGAAGAATACCGGCTGTTGTTGGATGAAGATCCCGGTTGGGGCTACTCCTGCCTGACCCTGATCGATGCGGAAACCGTCGGAATCCTTTACGAAAGCAGCGTGGCGCACATGACTTTTCAGGCGGTGAAGCTCAGGGATATAATAAAGAAATAGAGAATAAGAGTTATCTTGTTTGTCTAATCCGTTCTCTTAAATAATGTTCTATTTCTTTGGCGGTTACGTTGTATTTCGGCTCTAAAAGTGCAAAGTTCCTATCCTCGATAATTCGCTCTGAATTGCCGAGAAGTGCAAAAAGCGTTTTGGATGAAATCCGATACTCCGCATGTTTTAGCGCGGCAGAAAAAAGACGTTTCACGCTTTCCACATCGTTTAGCCGGTTGAAAATACAGTAGATATCGTAATAGTCACGGAAAGTTGCCCGTCTCGTTAAAACTTCCAGTTTCATTACAGCAATGGATTCAATATCGGCGATAAAGAGATTCTCTTTTACGTGAATTCTGTTTTCCGGCGTTCCTAATGTTTCAAAAGCGCTGACAATTTTATTCCATTCAACGCTCGGCCGTTCATCTTTCTTGGTGCGCCACAGCATAAAATCGAAGTCTTCGCTTTTGCGGTGATTAAGCTGCAAAGCCAATGCCGTTCCGCCAACCAGTGTGAACTTACTTATCACTTCAAGGTTGGCAATATCGTTGAAAATTGCGGCTGCATGCTTATACAGTCCGTGGGTGAGCCCGGTTTCTAACATATTCATCGTCGTTGTTAATATCAAAATAAAACCAAGCTAAAAACCGGTTCAGGTTGAAAAGATATTCGCCTTGCGGGAGCAAATTTGTTTCCCACACCTGTTTGATTTTTTCTTTTGGGAAGGTTGAGAACAGAATATTTATTTCGGGAACATCAAGTGTTGTCAATACATTTTCTATAAGTAATTCGTCGGACAAGTTTTCCTTGATGGATTGCGGTTGGTAAGGCCAAAAAGCATTCGCCTCGATAAGTTTATCAACGAGAAACTGTTTTTTGTTGCACATACTCTTTCGCTTCATTCTTCTTTCTCCCATACTTTTTGTACAAATGTAAATAAAATAAATGAAATGTCGTCATCATTATTCTGTCTTCTTTTGACTTATATATCGGGATTTTTTTTAAGTTTGCATTCAAAATACTCCACGTGTTATGAAATCACTGTTTTTTCTTACATTTCTTATATTCAGTACAATGGCTTTTGCTCAAGAAACTCCCATCCTGCTCTTTCCGGACGGCGCTCCCGGAGAGACAACCAGACTGAAACAGAAAGACGACCTGTCGGGCAACAAGGTGGCGGGATGCCCCGTGCTCCGAATCAGCGACGTGAGCGAGCCTACGCTGACGTTTTATCCGGCTCCTGCCGACAATAATTCCGGTACGACGATTATTGTGAACCCGGGGGGAGGATACAATATCCTGGCGTACAACTTGGAAGGAACGGAAATCTGCAAGCGGTTCAATAGCCACGGCATCAATTGCGTGCTGGTGAAATACCGTGTGCCCCGACGCGAAGGCCTTGAGAAGCATCAGGCTCCATTGCAGGACCTGCAGCGGGCCATTGCCTACACGCGCTCGCACGCCGGTGAGTGGGAAATCGATCCGAACCGGATAGGCGTGATGGGTTTCTCGGCCGGTGCCCATCTGGCGGCCATGGCGAGCACGGCGTACGATGAACGCACCTATCCGGCCGTGGATGCGGCGGACAATGCGAGCCTCCGTCCCGATTTCTGCGTCCTGATCTATCCGGCATACCTCGATGGCCCCAATTTTACCGTTGCCCCCGAACTGAAAGTTACATCCGATACGCCACCCACATTTTTGGTTCAAACCCAGGACGACCACCGGTTGCTCAACAGCAGCATCTTCTACTACTATGCGCTCAAGGAAGCAAAAGTTCCCGTTGCCATGAACCTGTACCCGACAGGTGGACACGGATATGGACTGCGGAACACGGGCGATCTGGTGAACGAATGGCCGCATCGGGTGATGAGCTGGCTGCGCGATATAGGCATGGTAAAATAGACAGGAGATTACTTTTGTCGCCCAGCCTCATTTTCCGCCCGACATAATTCCGCTTTCCGAGTCGCTGTTGTTCAGCTTTCGGCGTGCCGATCTGTATTCTTCGCCCCAGCGCAGGTTGTACGAAAATTTCAGCATGGTTAAACCCTGTATCCGGTTGCTGTACCACGTGTGTTGGCGTGGCGCGATTCCGGAAAAATTCTCCGAATCTCTTTTGTAGTTCTTTGTGAACGGATTAAATACGGTGATTCCGGTCGAAAATTTCGGATGCGTATATGTCAGATCGACAAGATGAAGGGACTCGTTGGCATCGTATTCCTCGCCGAAAAACCATTTTTGCCCGCGCTGATTCATAAACGTGAACGATAAACGTTTGTAATTGACGCTGATTGTTTCGGAATGATAAAAATCGTTGTATGTATGGCGGTAGCTGTTGCCGTTGCTCAGGTAACGGGAATATCCCCCGGTAAGGTTCAGCACCACGTATTCGCCAAACGGGCGGTAACCTGCCGATAGTTCCACGCCGGCTCGCTGCCACGATTTCTGATTGTTGTACGTATAAACGAACAATCCGTTTTCCCTGAATTTTTCGCTCATCACGGGCTTGTGCATGTATTGATATTCTGCTTTGGCATTGAAGTCGATTTTTTTCACGCTGTACGAATATTCGATTCTGCTCAACGAACTGAGCCACGATTTCAGGTTGGGATTGCCGCATTGTTTTTGAAGCGAATCAATGGGCTGACATACGGCACTCAATTGCGAAAGCGACGGCGTGCGGTTGTTTAGCCGGCTTTCGGCACCTATGTACGATTTATCGTTGAAATGATAACGCACACGGATACGCGGTTGAAAAAAGTAGTTCTTCAGCGGTTCCGCGTTTTCCTGATTTATCTGTACCCGGGTTACGCCAATTCCTGCCACCACATCGGTTTTTTCTTTTATTTTCCCCGAAAATTCCGAATAAAGATAGCTGTCTGCCTGCACCATATCGGTTACCGTATTTACGTCGCCCGAATAGGTGTTGGTCGTGTACGATTGCTGGTGTTTGAAACCGTTGGTCAACTTGCCAAAGCCAACACTTTTTTCGTACATGATTTCGCCTATGTACGCGTCGCGGTCTCCTTTCACCTGGGTGGAAATATCGGTCAGCAGTTCCGAATTTAACATTTCGGTATATGTCCTGCTCACGTCGCTCAACCTTTTGGTATAATAGAGGTTGAACGTGAGTGTTTGTTCGTTTTTCAGCTTTTCCTGATAATATAGATCAACCGATGGCGATTGGTTCGTGTCGCTGTTGGCATCTTTCATGTCGATTCTTTTCTCGGGGAGATGATTCCAGTACGATTGACTGATGAAATCGTTGTTCGGATGGGCGTAATAATTGTATCGCACGGTAGCGTTAAATGTCCGTTTGTCGGGATCGGTGTAATTGTATGCAAGGCGTCCGTTTTGCATATCTTCGCTCATTACGGTCGGTTTTCCGATTTCTTCGCGAATCCGTTCGCTGCCGTCTTCGAAACGGAAAGTCTCTTTGTTCGTACGCATTAATCCGCCCACACGCAGTTTCTTGAAAAAGTAGCTCATGGAAATTTCCGATTTTCCTTGATGCACTTTCGCGAAAACGCTTGGCGTGTGGAAGTTCCGGTTGACGGAATGGTCCAAATCGACTCCTGCCGAGCCGCCCGACAGGCGTTTCCGCACAATGTAGTTGAGCACGTATCCGGCTTCGGCTCCGTATCTCAGCCCGGGATTATCGATGTATTCGATGCGGACAATATCCCTGGGTTGCAAAGCGAGGATATCGTCTTTCTGTGCCGGAATGTCGTTGATTCTGAACTCGATATCCTTGTTGTCAACCGATGTGATGCTGTTCTGCAACGGATTGAACACCAAGCGGGGAATGTTCATGCGGGTTACCAGATTCAACCCGTTTGACGCGCCCGAGCGTTGGGTTTCGCTCACGAAATACATTTTCCGGTCGGATTTATTGAGAACGGTAGCGCCTTCAACGGTAACTTCGGCCAGTTGAGTGGTGTTTTCGCTCATTTCGATGGCGCCCAGATCGATGGACTTGTTCAGCCCAAGCAGTTCAACGGTTGCCGCATCAAACCCCACATTGGATGCAATCAGCCTGTAATCGCCTTGCGGCGCATTTTCGATAACAAAATTGCCATTTCGTCCGCTTGTTGTTCCATTTACAAAAACCGAATCGGTGGTTTGAAGCACAACGGTGGCGAACTCCATGGGTTGCCGTGTCGCGGCATCCACCAATTGTCCGCTTACGCGCAGGCTTTGAGCGTGCATTCCGTATACGCACAACAGAATTATTACGGATGAAAATATGATTTTATTGAGCATAAATATTTGATATTTAGTTATTTGTATACCTGTTTCGTGTCTTTTTTTTGGCATAATACGGGCTCCGTTTCATTATGTAACGGTTTCAGTCTATGAACAGTAGTGGATGCGATCACGTAATTCTTTCTTTAACTACCGATCTTTGTGTGGGATACGAGTCTTGATTGTTACACTTACTTCGTAATGTCTTATATTATAGCCTATATCAAGTGCTTGTGTGCTTCATTGTTTTTTGTTATCATTCTTTCGGGGTACTTGCCAAAAGTATTCTGGGTCGTGTGTCGTGATAGCAGAACTTTGGGTTTTCCCTGTTAGGTTATCTCCAAATCCTATGGGTTTTAAGGCAATATATTGGTTATTCACTTTTCTGTAACGACTTTCAGGGTTAAATCTGCTATACTCGACACATTCAAACCAATAAAGATTCTTTGCCATATAGGTTTCCAAATAATACTCTTTCGTCTGTTTGGTTTGATTGTTCCAATTTGCATCATCGTTCAACACAAGTGGTCTGCCTGAAATTAAACGCTCTCGAACTTCGGCTATGCTTAACAAATTACCGTTTTCATCTTTTACGTAGGCGTTAAAAGTAGGGTCAATCCACACCCATTTTTGTAATTGAGTAGAATATACACTGTTTATTACGTGGCAATCTTGGTCGTTTTCATCTTTTGGAAGACAAGTAACATATCTGGAAGGAATACCCATAGAAAGATACATTTCGTTGAGAGCTATGGCTAAATGTCTGCAATTTACACCTTCGTTTGTTGATTTGTTGTAGTTATATATATCAATGGCATCAAATTCGCAAAGAGCAAAATTGTTTCCGTTGTGCTTAATTGCATTATGAACAAAGTTCAAAATGTTGATAATTTTTGATAATTCATCTCCATTGCCTGCTACTGAATCTAATTTAAAAAAGTTCTTGACTTCTTTCAGATTATAGTCTTCGGGGGATTGATATGAAAATTGTGGTAAAGAATCTGTCTTTTCTTTTTGATAACCTTTTGCATTTCGAAGGATAACCAACTTATCGAACTGTTTTATCCTGTCTAAGAGGGCAATAAATTTTTTCTCATTACGTATATTGTCTAAGTCACTGTCGGTTTTGGCGTGCCTGTATTCTGAATATCCTAATTCTATAGCCTTTTCGAATGCCTCTATAGCTTGTTTCTTTTGATTTGACAATGAGTATGTACACGCTAAATTGTAGTACGTTCCTGCTTTAATGCGTTGTATGGGAAGTTGAAATTTAGCCGTTTCATCGGAAGTTAGTTTTAAATTTTCAACTAACCCCAACATTTCTTGCAAAAATATTTCGGTTTGTTTGTATTCTTTTTTGTTGTAATATTCCTTGTATTTGCTTTCGACCTTGTTAATGTTAGAAATAAAATTATTAAAAGTCTGCGAATCTGTTTGTCCGAACGCAACAATCGAAAGAACAATAAATGTGATAAAAATAAATACTTTTTTCATATTTTGGGATGCTTATGTGGTTTTTTTCTGCTCTTACGGTTTTGTAGATCTTGCCTTAATTATTTATGTTAAGTATCGGACGGCTTCGTCTCATACATTGCACTTAACGAGCATTTTAATGAATGATTACAGAGAGGTTGATGATCGGTTAGTTTCCGGCTTTGACTTTTCCTATACCGCCTTTTTCTATGTTTTTGGTTGGGGGATTACCGTAGTAAATTACGTTGCCTATTCCTCCTGCGTGGATTTCCACCGATTCTGTTGCGTAGCACGAAACATTTCCCACGCCATCGGAATCTATTATTGCATTTTTTGCTTTCAGGTTTTCAATTTTCACGTTTCCAACGCCGTCCGACTCAACGGTAACCGAACCGGCTGTGCCGTTTAACGTGATATTCCCTACGCCATCGGAAGTAATATCAATGTTGTCGGCGTTTAGATTCTGGGCATTGAGGTTTCCCACCCCATCGGAAACAATCTTGAACCGGGATGTTTCGATTTTTCCTTTCAATTCGATATTTCCCACCCCGTCTGATTCAATTGCATTGAGGGTGGGCGAGCTTATCCGGATGACGAGTTTTCCCGATCTCCGGCTACCGAACCATTTTTTCAGACTTTTCTTTGTCGATATTCTGAGTTTGTTATTCTGTACGTTTACTGTCAGGCGATTGACCATTTCTTCGCTCCCTTCGGCGCTCACACTGTAATCGGAAGATTGAGTGAATTCTATATTTCCGACACTATTGGATTCGATGGCCGAGAACGGAGTTACGTTGAATTTTTTGTTTGTAATGCGGTTGCTTTGCGCAGATGCGCTGTTTGTGAAAAGGACAATTGATAAAATCAATAGGGTTGTAACAGATAAATTTTTCATAATTCGTTATTTTTTGTAGTTTATTTGTTAGACGTACCGTTTTATGATTCGGTTACAAAAAATCAGTTTTTTAACAATTCCAGTATTTTCAGGCGGAAAGCGTATTCGTATTTTGCCTGCGCCTGGTCTGACAGTGTTTGTGCGAGGTTGCTTTTCGCCTGAAAAAGTTCGTATGCGTTGGCACGTCCGTTATCGAATTTTTCCTGGGCAAACCGAAACGCTTCTCTTCCGGATATTTCCGATTTTTGCGTGGCTTTCCATTTGCTTTGAGCTCCCAAGGCGTTGTGGTACGCCTGCTCGATGCGTTTGCGAAGATCGATTTTCACCTTGTCAATTTCCAACCGGTTGTTTTCCACGGCGAGCTTTGCCGAGCGGATACTGTTCCTTGTCTGGAATTTATTGAAGATAGGGATTCGCAGGCTGAACCCGAGCGAATTGCTCATGTTGTTCCGGATCTGACGGTGAAACGGGTCGTTGGCGCGTCCGCTCATGTTGTAATATCCGGTTCCGAAATTAGCGCCGAAAGAGAGGGAGGGGTAGAGTTGCGCTTTGGCCATCAATACTTCTTTCTCGCTGCTTTGCAGGCGGTATTCAGCTGCTTTGATTTCGGGACGGGTGAGCAATGCCGTTTGAAAAATATCGGCTGAGGAGAGCAAAGCACCGTCGTTGATAAAGGATTCAACCGGCGGAACCGAAACATCGAAGTTCGAAAAATCTTCCAGTTCCATAATCTGTGCCAAATCGAGCAATGCCAGTTTGAGATTGCTTTCCGCCTGAATCTTGTTTTGCTCTTCGCGGGCGTGCTGGGCTTCGAGTTCATAAATTTCGCCCTCTGCCATTTTTCCGCTTTTTATCAATGCTTTGCGGCGATTCATGTTGGAGTCTGTCAGTTGAATCTGTTCGTCGGCGATCCGCAGCAGCTCCTTTTGCAGCAGAACCTGCAGAAAAGCAGTGGCCACGCTCATTTCAATATCGTCTTTAAACTTTTCCAGATCGGCTTCGGCAGCGCTTAAATCGGCGCGTTTGGCATCGATGTTGTGTTTCATCCGCAATCCGTCAAACAACGTAATGTCCGCGCCCACACCAAAGGAGGTCTGGGATGAGTTGGTGTTCTGATAGGTATTGTCAAGTCCGATGGAACGGCCAAAGACAAAGTTTTGTCCCGCCGATGCGTTTACGCCGGGCAGCAGATCGTTTCTGGCCTGCGCGTATGCGATTTGACGCTGCGTCCTGTTCAGTTCCTGCTGCTTGATGTTCCGGTTGTTTTGCAAAGCGATATTGACGCACTCCTCGAGTGTGTATTGCTGCGCATGGGTTATCGTTGACAAACTACAAAAAGTAGCGATAATAATAAATGTTCTCATACTTCTTATTTCTTCGTTTCAATAATCTCATTGCCCCGCACCTTGTCGTTTATTTTCAACCCTTCCAGGATTTCGATGTTAATCCCGTCGGAAAGGCCCACTTTCACGTACTTGCGGTCAAACTCCTGTGGCTTCTCGCTTTTTACGGTATACACAAACGCCGAATCGTTGCTGAACTCGACACAGCTTTCGGAAATGGAAAGCACGCTGTCGCGGCGGTCGAGGATGATATCGGCGTTGGCGCTGTATCCGGCACGGATAAAGACATCCGCCGGCATTTCCATGGCCGCTTTCATCTCGAAGAGGATAGCCCCGCTCTCTTCCACGCCTTTGGGAGAAACATATTCCAGTTTTGCCGGAATTTTCTTGTCCTGGATGGCTCCGATGGTGATTTCCATAGGCATATCCACGGACAGTTTCCCCACCTCGGTTTCGTCGATCTTCCCTTCGAACAGCATGTCGCTCAGGTTGGCAACGGATGCGATGGTGGTGCCGTCGTTGAAGTTGTTGGACTGTATAACCGAGTTTCCTACCTTCACAGGAACATCGAGGATTGTTCCGCTCACGGTGGCACGGACGAGGGTGTTGCTGTACTTGGCCGAACTTTTGGTAATTCCCGTACGTACCAGGCTCAGGTTGTCGGTGGCCGCCCGAAGCTCTTCCTGGTCGTTTCTGTACTGAAGTTGTACCTTTTCGAATTCCTCCTTCGAAATTACCTGATTTTCGTACAGCTTGCGGTCGCGCTCGTAGTTGCTCCGGCTCTGGTCGGCGGCCAGTTGGGCCCTCTCCACGCGCGATTCGGCCCCGCTCAGGTTGACCATGTCCGGGATGACCTGTATCTTGGCGATAATATCGCCGGCCACCACTTTCTCTCCTGCCTCTTTGTAAATCTCCGAGATAATGCCCGACATTTGCGGTTTAATAAGGATTTCGTTTCGCGGCTGTACCTTTCCGGTGGCCACCGTCCGTTTCTCGATGTTGTTTTTCGTAACGGTTTCAATCCGGTACGTTTTTATTTTCGGACGCGATTTTTGATATAAAAATACGAACGTCCAGATTACCAATAGTCCCAGGAGGACTAAACCGGCGATTTTAAGCACTTTTTTCATTTTGAGTCGTAGTTAGTTGTTTTATGTTTGTTTTATCGTTCGGGAAGTTCAAGGAAGAATAACCTCATTTAAGGTTTTGGCGGGTTGTGGGTGTTGTGTCGTGTGCCGTTCGATAAACGGGTTTTTCTTCGCCTCGTCGCCAAATCCCCGGTTGTCTTGTCATTCTTCCCGGATCGCTTCAATGGGTTTGATCGTCATCGCGCGCTGGGCGGGAATAAATCCGGCAAAAGTGCCGATGACCAGCAGGATCGTCAGCGAGCCTACCGCCATGCCGAAGCCGATCTGGGGATCCTTGAAAAACTGGTCGCCCTGGCTCAGCGCGACGCCCACCGCGGACAACAGTCCGACCCCCAGCACGATTCCTCCGATCCCGGCCAGGACGGTAAGGATTATACTTTCCGTCAGCACTTGTCCGATAATGTTTGACGGCGTAGCTCCCAACGCACGACGGATGCCGATCTCTTTTGTCCGTTCGCGAACGGTGACGAGCATGATGTTGCTTACGCCGATAGCGCCGGCAAGCAATGTTCCCAGTCCCACAATCCAGATAAGCGCATGGATCCCGATAAACAGGTTGTTGAACATCGTAAACTGATCCTCTATGTTTACCGAACCGATGGCTTCCTTGTCGTCGGGGCTGATTTGGTGGACGCTTCTGAGCGTTTCCTTGATTTTATCCTCCACCACTTTTACTTTTACTCCCGGCCGGGAGGTTGCTCCCAGAAAGTGGATGACGTTTCCCTGATTAAATGCCTTTTGCATGGTGCTGAAAGGCAGGATGACCGATTCGTCGGTTGAGCCGCCGATACTGGCGTTCGACATTTTTTGTGCCACGCCGATCACCTGAAAATAGATGCCGTTCACCTTTACCAGTTTTCCGATAGCGTCTTCTCCGGTTTGAAACAACACTTCGTAAATGCGTTCACCGATAATGCAGACCTTGCGGTTTTCGGCAATGTCTATGTCGTTGATAAACCTTCCGCTGATTATTTTGCTTTTTTCAATCAGGTCGTATTCGGGATAGCACCCTTTAACCTGGTACGATCCGCCTTTTTCCCCACGGACCACGTTCTTGTCGTTCGAACCGCCAAAGAGCATGGGCGAGAGGTGTTGCAATTCGGGTACCTTGCTTCGAATGATTTCCACATCGCTGTTCAACATGTCCCACCGGCGTCCCTTGCGGAACCCCTTATACGGTTCCGACGTGTTTTGTGTCCAGAAAAAACAGGAGTTGGCCGCAAACCCTTCCACCTGGGAGGAGATGCCTTTACTCAACGCGTTTCCCGCTCCAACCATCAATACCAGCATGAACATCCCCCAGAATACCCCGAATGCCGTGAGGAAACTGCGCGATTTGTTGTGGGTAATGGTTACCCATATCTCGTACCAGCGGTCGAGGTCGAACAAGGCTCCGCCCAGCCGCCTCCAAAGAGAGGTTCCGGTTATACGAATGGAGCTGTCTTTTTGCAATTTGTTGTTCATCTTTCTCGTGTTAGGTGTGGCGATTTTCAGCGATTATTCCTGGCGCATGGCTTCGATCGGTTTTATTCTGACCGCTTTCCGGGCAGGCAGGTATCCGGCAACGATGCCCGCGATAATAAGGACAACGGTAGCGAAAAGGGCATATCCCATATTGACTGTGGGATTTTTAAAAACCGACATCTGCACTTCATCGGTAACGGGTTGTCCGTTGGCGGATTGTTCCATTACAAAGTTGATAAGCTCCGTGAGTCCTACTCCGGCCAGTAACCCCAAGTATCCGAAAATGGCGGTGATGATCAGCGATTCCAGAATGATGGTTTTCAGGATAGACAACGGTGACGCGCCGATGGCTTTCCGGATGCCGATCTCCCTTGTCCGCTCTTTTACGGAGACCAGCATGATGTTGCTTACGCCGACAATTCCGGCAATAAGCGTGAGGATACCGATGATGCTGACAAAGAGGGTGATTCCGCCAAAAATCTTTTGCGTTTCAATATATTCGGCTTGCGCGTTGTTTACCCACAGGGCCTGCCTGTCCTCCGGATTGAAGTTGAGGCTTCTTCCCAGCAAGTTGCGCAGGGATTTGTCGAAACGGTCATTTTCTTCTTTCGTCTCCAGCCCCTCCACGGTGAAGGTAATCTGGTTGAACTTCCTGTTCGGGTTGAAAATAGCCTGTGCCGTTGAGAAGGGAATGTAG
>JBGZJM010000170.1:0-5430 GCA_041848845.1 Petrimonas sp.
GAAGGAAGCCCACAAAGGAGCACGCCGTCGTTCGGGAGAGCCGTACATTATGCATCCGCTGGCCGTCGCAAGGATTGTTTCCCGGGGAAATGGGGCTGGGCTCTACCTCCATATCGGCCGCATTGCTGCACGATGTGGTGGAAGACACCGACTATACGGTTGAGGACCTTGAAGTAATGTTCGGCGACAAGATCGCCCGGATTGTTGACGGATTGACAAAAATCTCACACGGCATGTTTGGGGAGAACGTGTCGGCTCAGGCGGAAAATTTTCGTAAGCTCCTGTTGACGATGTCGGAAGACATTCGTGTGATCCTGATAAAAATTGCCGACCGGTTGCACAATATGCGGACGTTGTCGTCCATGACTCCCGCAAAGCAATTCAAGATAACCGGCGAAACCATGTATATTTATGCTCCTTTGGCGCACCGGCTGGGACTTTTTGCCATCAAAACCGAACTCGAAGAACTTTGCTTCAAGTACGAACACCCGGAATCTTACGCTGAACTTTCGAATAAAGTGGAAACTTCCGCCCAGGAACGGTTTGAAATTTATGAGAGTTTTGCCGAGCCGGTGGTTAAGGCGCTCGATAAGATGAATATCGAATATGAGATGCGTGCCCGGGTAAAGTCGCTTTATTCCATCTGGAAAAAGATGCAGGCCAAAGGTATCGATTTCAGCGAAGTGTACGATCTTTTTGCCGTCCGTATCATCTTTGAGATTTATCCCGGGATGGATGAAAAAAAGCAATGCTGGGACATCTATTCTGCCATTACGGACATATACAAACTCCGCCCCGATCGTATTCGAGACTGGGTAAGCCATCCCAAGGCCAACGGCTATCAGGCGCTTCACCTGACGGTGATGGGTCCCGACGGGAAATGGATCGAAATACAGATTCGGAGCCGGCGAATGGACGATATTGCGGAAAAAGGTTTTGCCGCCCACTGGAAATACAAGGAGAACCGGATAGAGGAAGACAATGAACTGGATAAATGGCTGAAAACGATTCAGGAAGTATTGGCCAATCCCAACCCTAACGCCATCGATTTTCTGGATACGGTAAAAATGAACCTGTTCGCTTCCGAGATTTTTGTTTTCACCCCCAAAGGCGAAATCAAAACCCTGCCCCTGGGTGCTACCGCCCTCGATTTTGCATACAACATCCACACCCGCATAGGCGACCACTGCCTGGGTGCAAAGGTGAACCATACGCTGGTTCCGCTTAGCCAGAAACTGAAAAGCGGCGATCAGGTAGAGATCCTGACATCCCAATCGCAACAACCACAAGTCGAGTGGCTCAATTACGTCACGACCGCCAAGGCCCGAACCAAGATCGAAGCCGCACTTCGCCGGCAAAGAAGAAGAATAAGCGAGCGCGGTCAAAAGATGTTGGAAGAGTTTGTCGGGGAAGAGCAACTCGATAATACCCTGTATAACAAAACCCTGAATTATTACAAAGTAGAGAAGCGGGAAGATCTGCATTATGGCTTGGGCAACGGAGACCTGAAACTTCCCGATACCAGGGATAAGTTGCTTAAACAACGGGAAACGGCAGAACCCAAGCAAGACAACCTGTTTGTCCGTTATATGAAACAGGCCATGAGCGGTTTTAAAAAAGCGCCCGAGCAAAACAGGAGTGAAGGTGCTGTGGCAAGTCCTGCAAAAACCGGAGAAATAGACAAGAAGGCGATATATAAACTGCAGGAGGTGAATTTCAAGAAAAATTTTATGGTTGCCTCTTGCTGCAATCCGTTGCCCGGTGATGATGTCTTTGGATTTATAACCGACAAAAACGAGGTGGAAGTTCACAAACGCTCCTGCGAAACAGGTATAAAGCTGAAATCGCGTTTCGGAGAAAGGATTCTGGCGACGGAGTGGGGCGACTATAAACAGTATTCTTTTCTTTCGGCCATTGTTTTTACGGGAATTGACCGGATAGGCATTCTGAATGCGATATTGTCCAAACTCGCGGAGGATATTGTGGTAAACATAAAGAGTGTGAACGTCACGTCGAAAGACGGTATTTTCGAAGGCGTTTTGCACGTTCATGTCCACAGTGTGGAAGATGTGAATGTCCTGATTGCGAAAATAGCAAAAGTGGACGGTGTAACCACCGTCCACAGAGCCTTAATTTAATTAAAGTATACCTTCTTTTATTTATTTTCGTCTTTTCCCTCCGAACAGCCTGCCGGTAATCTTTTTTGCGGCGAAGGCCAGAATGGCGGGCTTGGCGACCCTCCAGGCAATTCCACTTATTAAAGGCAAGTTTGAAAGAGCCAGGTTTATCCAGGGGTTTCCCGGTTTCTTTGTTTTAAAGGGTACAACGGACGACGATGAGCCGTAAGACAGGTTGTCGACCGTTTCACTGAACTTGTTCTTGATGCTGGAGGTTACCCCTTTGGTAAGCATGGAACCCCAGTTATCCGCCAGATACTGGATTTGATAAGCCAAGCGTTGTCCGGATATTGCACGTTCCTCACGCAGTTTTTTCTTTTCCAGATGGAGCTCGTCGAGTGGAGTAAGTTTGTAACTTTTCATCAGCTTTTTGTTGTAAATTTAACCTCTTCGTCTTCTTGACGTTGCAAAAAATTGATTACCGAATTAATAATAGCGTGTTTCAGCGGCTTTTTTATCAACAACAAAACCAGAGTAAGAGCGATAGTGCCTAAGGCGACAATGCCAAAACCCTTCCAATTACTGTCAAAAACGTCTGCCAGGTAAAATCCGAGAGTAAGAAGTGCCAATACCAATATCAGAAAAATGAAACTGACCAGAAACAGCGTAATGGCAGTTGAAGCCGCTCCCTTGCTCACTTTTTCGAAAGCTTCGAGTTTTACAATCTCAATCGTGTTTGTCACATACCCTGTGACATCGCTTTTCATCTCTTCGAATAAGCCGGTAACCGTTTTGTCCTCCATCTGAGTTTCCGTTTAGTGTTTAGCCAATTCTTTTTTCGCGATTTCCGCAATGTCGTCAATGTCTTCTTTCAGATCATTTACTTCGCTTTTCCCTTTATAGATGGCGGATTTCACATTGGCTCGTACTTTGTCGGCAAATGCGTTTGCTTGTTCAAGCCACTCTTCCTTTCTGTCGCTTCCCATAATATAACCGACAGCCGCTCCAAGGGCAACTCCAATTCCTAATCCGAGTAATAACTTTGCTTCTGATTTCATAATTTTGCTTTTTTAGATGTTAATAGTTTGTTTGCTTTGAAATGTCGTTTTCAACGTTGTCTATATTAATAAAACGTTTTTTTTTTGAAAATGTTTACTCCCTCCGGGAAAAGTTGATTTATCCGTTTCCGCAGGGCTCTCCCAGAAGCGTTGCTGCGGTTGATCCGGTAATCCTGACTTTTACGAATTCTCCAATCCTGTGTGCTTGCTTGTCGAAAACAACCACCTTGTTCTGTTCGGTCCTTCCGAAGAGTTGTTCGCGGGAGCGTTTCGAGAAACCCTCAACCAACACCTCAAACTCTTTTCCCACGTCCTGCTCGTTGCTCTTTTGCGACAGTTCAAGCTGAAGGTCGATAATCTCCTGCAGGCGGCGGCCTTTTACTTCTTCGGAAACATTGTCTTCCAATTTTTTTGCAGCGTATGTGCCCGGACGTTCGGAGTATTTGAACATGAAAGCCGAATCAAAGCCTACCTCACGCATAAGTGACAGTGTTTCCTGGTGATCCGCTTCGGTTTCACCGTGAAATCCGCACATAATGTCGGTTGAGAGTCCGCAACCGGGAAGGATCCGTTTTATGGCGGCAATACGCTCTAAATACCATTTCCTGTCGTACCTGCGGTTCATCAGTTTCAACATGCGTGAACTCCCCGACTGTACCGGCAAATGGATATAATTGCACAAGTTCTTGTATCTGGCGATGGTTTCCAACGTCTTGTCATTCATATCCCACGGGTGCGATGTGGTAAACCGGATACGCATTTGAGGCGCTTCCTCGGCAACCATTGCCAGCAGATCGGAAAAACCGATAACTCTTTCGCCGTCTTCAAACCTGTACGAATTGACGTTCTGGCCTAACAGGGTGGCTTCGCGATAACCTTTTTCCCGAAGGTCGCGAATCTCGTTGAGGATGCTCTCCGGTTCCCGGCTTCGCTCCCTGCCACGTGTAAAAGGAACGATGCAGTAGTGGCAGAACTTGTCGCATCCCCGTGTAATGGAAACATATCCGGAAATGTTTACCCCGTTCATTTTCAACGGAATAACATCCTTGTAGGTTTCTGTTTTGGAAAGAACCACGTTGATTGCTTTTTCTCCGCGTTCGGCGGCCCCCATCAGGTTGGGCAAGTCGAGGTAGGCGTCGGGGCCGATTACCAGGTCGGCATGATGATTATCGATCAGCTCCTCTTTTACACGCTCTGCCATGCATCCCAAAACACCGATGATGATCTCTCCTCTCTTTTTTTTCTTCAACGCGTTGAAATAGTCAAGCCGTTGTATCACGCGTTGCTCTGCATTGTCGCGGATGGAGCAGGTGTTGACAAAAATGGCATCGGCTGCCTTCTCGTCTCCGGTAACCGAGTATCCGTCCATCTCCATGATGGCCGCCACCACTTCGGAGTCGGCTACGTTCATCTGGCAACCGTATGTTTCGATATATAGTTTTTTCTCTTTTTGAGAATGGAGTGTTTTTGTGCTCATTTTCTTTTTTGCTGTAATTTTTTCTTAATGTCAGGAATTTATAAACATCTTATTAGTATATTTTAAACTAAAATATTTGTAAAATTTAAATTTTTGTTTTACTTTTGTTACGAACGAAAAAATAAAAATTTTTTCATAGTTAAGGTTTTGGTTAAACAATCAGGGGTGGCTGTGAAGTTGCCCCTGATTTTTTGAATAACCCTTCCTTTATTCGTGAAAATTGATTACTTTTGTTGGACTGCAAAATTAATCAATTTATGGAATTTGGCGACATTATTTATTTAATACTCCTGCTTGCTTTCTTTGTTTTTGGAATTTTTAATGATTCAAAAAAGAAGAAAAAGAAAATAAGCAAAAGTACCCAACCTGTGAATTTAGAAGAAGAGTTTCGCGATGTGTTTCGGGAAGTTTTTCAAAAACCACAAAAGCAGCCTGTTCCGCCTCCAACTCCCAAAGTTGTCAAGAGTAAAAGTCAACCCGCAAGGCCAGCGATGGCTTCAGCCAGGAGCACTCGTTGGGAATTTCAATCTTCCCTGGGCCTGGTAACCGATTTCGAGGGAGAATCCTCGTTGAAGGATTCCATGTTTGCTTCCGAACGGTTCGACAATCGTCCGGAGATGAAAGCCGGGGAAACGGTTCATCCCATTCTGGAGCAGTTGAGGAGCAAAGACGGACAATCTGAAATACGCAAGGCGGTTATCTACAGTGAAATACTGAACAGGAGATACTGACCTGATTCCCGGATTTAAAAAAACGATATATAAAAAACAAACAAAAA
>JBGZJM010000171.1:0-5156 GCA_041848845.1 Petrimonas sp.
ATATGGGCTCGCTCACCCCGGAGCAAAGCAAGGGGGTGTATGATCTGGTCAACCGGCTACAGCCGCGCTGCATGATCAGCGGACGGTTGGGCAACGATTGGGTGGATTTTGCCGTGATGGCCGATAACGAGTATCCCGACTATAAGCTTGGCGTGCCGTGGCAGACCGCCGCCTCCATTTTCCCCGAAACGTGGGGTTACCGCTCGTGGCAGGAGCGGGGAGAGGTTCAGCCGAAAGTGGAAGAGAAGATTGCCAGCCTGATTAGGGTGATCAGCCGTGGCGGGAATTACCTGCTCAATATCGGTCCCAGGGGCGACGGGTCGGTGGTGGAGTTTGAGCGGGATGTGCTGGTCGGCATCGGCGATTGGGTAAAAGCAAATGCGGAAGCTATTTACGGCACGAATGCCAACCCGTTCGACCGGCCATTCGCCTGGGGCAGCATAACTGCGAAGAGCAACGACTTGTTTGCCTTTGTGGAAAATCTTCCCGCGTCGTACAACATACGTCTGTCGGGCTTTTCCGGAAGAGTGAGCGAGGTGCGCCTGCTGGCGTCGGGCGAATCCTGCCGTTTTTCCCAAAAAGGGAACTCGGTTTTGATTGATCTTCCGCAAAGCGTCTCCGGGGAATTTATCCCTGTTTTGAAGATCCGGTTTGAAAAAGGATTTAAAGTTGTCCCTTCAACCGTTGTGACCGGCAATGTGCTTTCGCCACAAAACGCCACGCCGGTATTCGGGCATTCCGGTTTAAACTATTACGGCGGCTATAAGAGCCTGATCGGGTACGCCTGGAGGGTATCCTCAAGCAAAAAAGAGGGGGTTCCCAAGCTTGTGTATACGGACAACGAGCGGGGGCGTCGTCTTGACATTGAAATTGACGGAAAGACGCAGTCTGTTGTGCTTAGCGGTGCCAATCCCGGGATCGGAAAACCGGAAAAGAACTCGGTGAAGTGGGGCAATTTGTACAGGAAACCCGGACGCGGCGTGTTTGGATATGTGGAAGAGGAGGGTATGGCTGTGGTGAATGTCCGTGCGGAGGATTCGGGATGGGAACCCGTCGGGCATTTCCGGTACGGTGAGCCCTATTCCGAAAAGATTCCGCCACGTCAAAGCGTGCTGTTCCTGCAGGAGATTGAATCGGAAAAAGACCAGGCCATAGCGGTGGAGGTAGGCAGCGGAAACGGGGTATATATGTTGCTCAACGGAGCATACCTCACGGCACATTTATCTCCCCGGCGCGTAAAATTCGGCAAGGAGATTGTCCTTCTTCCTCTCCGCAAAGGCCTGAATCAATTGGTGATAAAACACTATAACGGATACGAGCGGGAGCTGAGTTACAGTTTACAACCTCTCGAAGAATGGACGGTCTACTCCCAGCAACTCCCGGGAAAACGGATAAGCCGGTCGGTTTCCGTACGTGCCGCAGATGCGGAGTCGAAAGTGGCGCCGTTGAGGATGAACAATTTAAGGATTATAAAATGAAAATAGGCGATATAGCGTTTACATCGCGGTATCCCGTTTTTCTGGCACCGATGGAAGACGTTACCGATATCGGTTTCCGGCTGCTGTGCAAGCAGTTCGGAGCAGATATGGTGTATAGCGAGTTTGTGTCGAGCGACGCACTTGTCCGCCACGTGAGGAAAACCAGGGAAAAGCTTACGATCTGCGAGGAAGAGCGCCCCGTGGCCATACAGATTTACGGGCGCGACCCCGAAGCGATGGCGGAAGCCGCCCGGATTTGCGAAGAGGCCAATCCCGATATCATCGACATCAATTTCGGCTGTCCCGTCAAACGGGTGGCGGGCAAAGGCGCCGGTTCGGGCATGCTGCGCACCCCCGAATTGATGCTCGAGATTACCCGCAAGGTAGTTGCTGCCGTACGCAAGCCGGTTACCGTGAAAACGCGGCTGGGGTGGGACAACGACTCCAAAATTATTGTCGACCTTGCCGAGCAGTTGCAGGATTGCGGCATCGCCGCCCTGACCATTCACGGGCGCACCCGCGCGCAGATGTACACCGGCGAAGCCGACTGGACGCTTATCGGCGAGGTTAAAAACAATCCCCGTATGCACATTCCCATCATAGGAAACGGTGATCTGGCAACGCCGCAGGGTTGCAAACGCCGCTTCGAAGAAACCGGTGTGGATGCGGTGATGATCGGGCGGGCAAGTTACGGGCAGCCGTGGATATTCCGCGAAGCCAAGCATTACCTGGACACCGGGGAGCTGTTGCCCAAAGAGCCGTTTGGCTGGTATCTCGATGTGTTGAAGCAGCAGGTGCTGCAAAGTGTGCGGCGACTGGATGAGCGTCGCGGCATTCTCCATATCCGCCGCCATCTGGCAGGGACTCCCATCTTCAAGGGTATCCCCGATTTTAAACCCACCCGCATAGCGCTGCTCCGGGCGAACACCGTGGAGGAGTTGTTTGCCGTGATGGATGAAATTCCTGAAAAGTTCGGGATACGTTAAACGAACAGCCTTCGGGATAGTCAGATTATTAACACTAAACAAACAGATAAGATGAAAAAATTGGGATTGCTGCTGACCGCTTTTATCGCCATTGCCGCCATCGCCCCGGCGCAAAAAACGGGAATTATTGCCGACGTGCTGAAAAAGAGCGCCGAAGATAAAGTAACGAAAATGCAGGAACTTATCGGTTTCGATGATGAAAAAGCCAGACAGCTCAACGAATTGGAGTTTACGTTTCTGCTGGATGTGCGGAAAGCGGAGAGCTGCTGCCTGTGCAACAGGAAAAAACGGGTTGAGAAATTGAAGCAAAAACGCGACCGGGAATTGCAGCGAATTCTTACGCGCGACGAGTATATCAAATACGACGCCGTGGAGAACGAGCGGATAAAGAAACAACCCTTGTGGGCTTCTTTATTTTATCGCCAAACTCCTTTAAAATCAGATATTCCCATTTGCTAATCTCATAATCGGGGGTAAATCCGGCGGCGAAGTCAGATTTTCCGGCACTATTTTTTATGAACTGGATAATTCATTTACAAAGCGAATAAATTTTCGCTGCTTTTGCGACCCGTCTGCCGCTTGCTTGCTGAAAGAAAAGAACTCGCTTACGCTCAAACAGCTTTTCTTTTTTTAACGCAAGGCTGTGCGGGATGTGTCCCCGCAAAACAGCTAAATATCCCGTTGTTAGCGCACAAGACCTGATAACTGATACTTGCGAAAGTTGAATTATTTAATTTCAAATCAATTATAATAAAAAATAGTATTATCCAGATTAAAAAATATTTTTCCCCTCTTTTTTTGTGTGCAATTATTCAGATAGAATAGACCATCTCGGGGTCCATTGAACTCAACGGTTTGTCCGGTTGCCCTCTTTTTCCCGATGGATTTCCATTCGTTATTTATCCAGCAAAACAGTTCATATTCATTGCCTGGATAAATGCCGATACCTGATAACCGTGGAGAATAATGTATGCTTGCTATTTTTCTGTATTCGCCGAAATCCAATCCTGTCCATGAATTATCAGGATTGATCGCATCATAGAATGTAGTAATATCTCCGTCAAAAGCTTTGTCGCCTGTATCTCCTAAATCTTGATGAGAGCCGGCAAGACCTATATGTTGTCCTTTGATTTCCTTACCGGAAGTGTCGAAAAAGGCTATCTCCGAGACATTACAATTACCGATCGGAGACCGATACCTTATATAACGACATCTATGAAATTGTTTTAATGTTACCTTGTTATATAGCTCCGGCGTTTCTTTTATCGTATATATTATTTTAGTATCGGAAAAATCAAGATTTTCCGAACTCTCAAAAACTGCATTTACCATTCGCCAGTTCAAGGGCATATCGTTTTCCGAAGTTAACGAACTGAATGACATCAGACTGTCCGGAGAATCTGATGCAAAAAAATGCGGCTTGCTATCGTTATCCAGGTAAAATGGATCACCGGCAGGGGTCTGACTTTCATTTGTATAATAAACAGGAAGATAAAGGATATCTTTCCCGATATTCTGGAAGTAGATGCTGTCGGAATTAACTATCGCATGCCCCGCTATGCGCCATTCAAAATCGTAAAACATGGCAAGGAAAACATATCCCGTTTGAATTTCAGAATGACGTTTTATCGGAAGAGCAACATTGGTCATGTTATCATGCTCCGAAGAGATGTCGATTATGTTATCTTGAAACAAGGGAGGAGTGTGCTCTTTATCCGCTTTAACAGTATTTTGATTTTTGAACGTTTTCCTGTATGCTTTGGCTTTTTGCAATGTGTTTCCCTGATGAGAACCGTAAGGGTTAGTTTCGGTTCCCATAAAGGATATGTGCTGCCCCGCACTGTCGCAAACACTGTTCCAGCTATGTCCTGTAGGGAGGCTTTTCCATTGTGGAGTAAAATCAATGGTAACGGGAATCCCTAATCCCCTCATCACAAAAGCAGCTAATGCTGCTTGACTGTCGCACATTCCTCTAGTTGTGGCCATAAGTTGGGTAAAACTCATGTTTGAAAAATCCTTGTCCAGACGAAAGCGCGGTAAAATGTCATTTACTTTACCGCATGCATCAACCGCGGTCATGGTTGAATCCTCCTTAAACGAGTTATTCAAATCGGCAAAACTGGCCAGGACCTTTTCTCGCCAGTTTTCCAATGATTCGGTTCCAATCCGGTAGGGAAGGATTTCTTCGCAAAAGGTTCCGAATGAAATATATTTTCCCCACGGTTTGTCGTTCCAAACCTGAAACGCCAGTTCGATATTGGGAATCAGATAATCTGCTGTAATGTGGGTTACGTCGTCCTTTCTGACCGGATTACCTATTTTATAGGTTTCCAGAACTTTTGCCTTATCCGAAGAACTGCTCCAGCGCAGGTTTACGGTAGCCACATTTTCCCAGGGAGCATCGTAACTTTCGGTGTATTTACCGGGCATGTTCAGGATAAGAAACTCGGCGGCTTCGAGTTTCAGGCTGTCGGCAGGATTCGCGCTGTAATGGGCAATTACCCGTTCCAGTTCACGACGGTTTTTACCGGCAAGTTTTAGAACCTCTTCCAACGGACTGTCCTTTTTATGGGAACAACCCAGAACAGAAAGGAATATAATGTTGAAAATTAAATAGTTGCAAATATTCTTCATTATTGTCTGTTTTATAGCATGTACTTTGAAAACCGGGATTCCCGAATATGGCTTACCC